>JBJKSD010000009.1:0-26353 GCA_046704245.1 Bacilli bacterium | reverse complement strand
TCCTTAATTTTTTGAATCTCTTTTACACCTATAGTCAAGTGTAAACGCGGGACAATAAGCTACAGAAGGCAGCTTATTGTCAAGCGTTTACACTTGACAATAGGTGTAAAAGTGATACAATAAATTTAGGAGGTTTTAGTATGATGGAGAGAGTCGATAACTTAATACAACAGTTAGGAATTTCAAAGGTTAGATTAGCAAAATATTTAGGAGTATCAAGACAAATGATATACAATTATCTTGATATGGAAGATATTAATCAATGGCCTAAAGAAAAGAAAATGAAGTTCTTTAAACTTTTAGATATAAAAGCAGCTGAAGAAATTAAAAAAATAAAAATTAATACTGATTACATTATGGAGGTTGAAAGTAGATTAAATCAAGGAGTAAAGAGTGCTAGTGTGGTTGAAAGTATGTCTGATCTAAAATCTTTTAGTAAAAAAGAACAAGAATTATTGACTGATATTATTCAATTATTAAAAGAAAAACTAGCTGAAGATAAATCAAAAGAAACTCCTAATATATTAAAATATTTATTTCATTTCCTACAATCAATGGAAACATCAAAGGAATTAAAATATATGTTAGGATATGTTTCTAAAGCAACAGGTTTTACTGATCCTAATGAATTTGCTTTTAATCACGATCAACAATTTACCTTTGAAAGTATTCTCTATTCAGCTATGACTCTATTTAATAATGGAGGAGCATCAAAAACTAAAATTGCTGAATCACATAAACGATTTGTTCAAGAAATAGAACAAAAGAAAGAACAAAAATTAAGTAGGACACAAGAATTAAATACAGCTAAGATTCAAGCTTTAAAAGAATTGGGTTATACTGAAATAAATGAAAATAATGCCAAAGAGGTATTAGAAAAGATTGCTGAAATACAATCAAGAAAAGTAACATAAAGGAAGAGTAATCTTCCTTTAATTTTTGGAGGAGAAGATATGGATAATAACAATGCAGTAGATTTCCCTAATTTATATCGAAAGATGATTAACAATAAGATGGAAGGATTTGTGAAAAGAAAAAAAGAGGATCCTTCTTTTGATATTAATAATGCCATTGCTGCTTTTTGTGAACATCTTCGCGTTACCGATTATTTACATTTTTCTGAATTAGTAAGTTATATGGCTGCTGATTATTATGTTATGATAATAATTACTAACCATCCCGATAAAGAAACTATTAAATGGTTTGATACGTTAACTTCAACCCATCCAATTGTCGAAAAAATATCAGCCGATTTAAAAAAATATTTTACTATTAAACAAGATTTTAATGTATTAGAATTAGAACACCAATCAATAACATCTTTAAAAGAATTATCAGAAGTTTTAAAAGTTAGTATTAATGAACTAGAAGATCAAATAAAAAAACAACATATTACAATTAACGATAACCAAACGATTACTTTTAAAGATGCTACTAATATAATTGAACAAGAGACAAATAAGATAATAAAATTTTTAAAACAATTATTTAAAAATAGTAGTCGTTATTATGAATTAACAGATGAAGAAAAAAAAGAAAATAAAAATAAAATTAATGAACAAACTGAAGAAAGAAAAAATGTATTATATATTCTCAATCCATATTTTTAAACATATGGATTTTTTCTTGTTATAAATATAACAATATGGTAGAATATACCAACAAAGAAGTGATTTTATGACTAATATGAAAGAATTAATTGAAGAATATATAAGATTAAGTAGAGAAAAAGCGGTATTAGAAAAACATAAAGAAACTGACATAGTACCAGCATTTAATCATTTACGAAAAACAATTATTAGTATGAATGAAGAAATATTATCATTAGAAGATAAATATCGAAAAGCTCAAATAGATCAATTGACAATAGAACAAAAAAAATTAATGATATATAGACAGCTAGTTAAGGGGATAGGTAATTTATTTTTACTATCAGCTAATGTGATGTTATTAAAGATGATATTTCCTCAACAACTATTCTGGATATTAATTGCTCCTTTAGTTTGTGGAGCTGGTTATTTTATAAATGAAATCGTATTGGTTATTAAATCAATAAAAAGAGAAAAATGTCAAATTGATCATATTAACAAAAAAAGAGGAACAAAAAACATTACAGCATACCTAAAAATATTAACGGACCAATTAGATAGAAAAAAATATAGCCGATTTTCCTATCTCAATAATAATAAATATCATTTAGATAAAACTAGATCAGAAATGGAAATAATTGATCAAGGTATTGCTATATATGATAAAAAAATAGGGGATCACGAAAGAAAGATATTAGATACTATTCAGAGAAGTAATAACAACGAACAAGGTTTTGCATATCAATTATCACGTAAATAACATTTTAGATAAATTCATTACTAAAAATATTAATATTTAAATATAACTATATAGAGGGATAATTATGAACATAATTTTGAAAATATATCAAATTACAGCAAGTATAAAAAAGAAACAAAAATACATTAAAAAGTTGCTCGGTGAAAAAGAAAAATTAAAAGAAGATAATGAATTAATAATGACCATTATATTAGACATTAAAAAAGAACAAGCAAGAATTCAAAAACAAATCGATGAATTAGAAGAAATAAAAAGGGCTCAAGCAATGTTAAAGAATACTTTTAATAGGGTAAAAGAAAAGATTGAGGTCCTTTTTTTCATTACTTTAATTATGGGATTACCTACTTATTTTATTTTTAGAAATATGGTTGCTATTGGCATTTCAAGTTTTGTTGTACTATGTACTATAATTGATCCTATTATTACCATTCCATCAGAAAATAGATCTTATAGAAAAATTATTAATGCTTATACTGAAAATCATAATATTGATGATATAGAGCCAACATTAGAGCAATTAAATGATCAAATTAATAATATAAATGAACAATTGCAGTTAAAAAATGATGAACAACACCAAAAGATTAAGGATATTAATAATATAGATAATGAAATAAGAGAACAACAATTAAATATTAATAGTCTAGAAGCTAAAAGAAACATCATAAACGATGAAATTTATGATCGAATATTAAATAGAGATCTCTTTAAAATTAAACGTGCGAAAGTAAAAAAAATAGGTTCTATATAAATTATTATTAATTGACGGATATAATTTAAAAATGATAAAATGAATTAAAGAGGTAATAAATATGTCTTTTACTTTAACCATAGAAGAATGTTATGAAATATTAGATTTACCACAAGATGCTCCTTTTGAGCAAGTAAAAAAAGCCTATCGTGAATTAGCAAAAGTAGTTCATCCAGATTTTAATAAAGAACCAAATGCCCATGAATTAATGTTGATGTTAAATAAAGCATATAAAGAACTAACCGATTATTATGTAACAAATAAAAAAATAAAACCACCAACTTATGAAGATGATAAAGAAATGCAGTATTATATTAATTATGCTAAAAAAGTTGCTCAAACAGCTAAGAATATGGGAGTAGGTTCTGAATTGGCAGGTTCTATTCAAAAAACAGTACCAGGAATATTAATGATAGCTAAATTATTAGGTATAGATTTAATTAATAACAATGATGAAAAAATTAAAATATTAAATAAAGGAGACATTAAATGAATGAAGTAGATTGTGAACAAAATAATAATTTTAATACTTATAAAATTAATATGATTAAAGATACAATAAATCAATTAGAAGTAGCTATCAATATTTTATTTGAAAATATTTCTTATCTTGAACAAGAAAAAGAAAAACTAGATAAAGAAAAAGAGAGAAAAGAAAAAAATCTTTTAATTTTAAAAAAACATCTTCCTAATCGTAAAAAAATGATAATTAAAAGTATTGGAATCACATCTTTAATAGCTTCTATTGGAACTACGTGTTTAATATTTTCTAATTATAGTTTAGCTATTATTACTTATATTGTTTCATTGGTTACTATTTACTCAATACGCGATAATATTCAAGTTTTTTCGGCTTTCAAACATTTAATAAATAAAGAAAAAGAAGAAAAAGAACAAAATATAGCAAAATCAAAATTAATTGATAATGAAATGAAAAAAAATAAGGAACAACTAAAAGATAAACAACAATCACTACAAATTTTGCAAAAAGAATTAAACCAATTTCAAAGAGCAACGAATGAATTGCAAGAAATAAGTATTAATAATCCTGAACCAGAGCAAAATAACAGACCAAAAATTAAAACCAAAAAGTAGTAGGAGTATTTATGTTGTATAAAGTAGTAGAAAAACAAAATGGAGATATTATAGTTGAAAGATTAAAAAATTATATTGCTGTATTTGAACAACCTTTATTATTAGGTAGAGGATTTTTAATAGAAGGCCATATAAATGACGAATTAACATCTCAATATTGTCGGGTATGGAATTATCCATATCATATTTTGGTGGAAGGAATATTATATAATTGGTTAACTTATCAACAAGGTAAAATTGCTGTGAGAAATAGGTTGTATTTTGATAACAATCAAAATGATGCTAATACAGAAATAATTCAATGGTTTAAAAATCACAATTTATTTTTAGAAGAATTTGAAGGTAAATTAAGTTTAAAACGTTATATGGAATATTCTGCTGAAGAAGGTAAAGCCAATCTATTTATTCAAAGTGAAATTGATGGACAACTTAGTAGATCATTACCAGAATACTTAAGAAAGATTACTCCAGTTTTAGCTTTACACAATCATGAAGAATTAAAAGAAGCTGTTACTAGAGTCCAAATTGAAGACCGTGTAAAACAAAAAAAATTAGCTATACCTTCATATTATAGTAAACAATAATAATATTATTTAGGGGGAATAAATATGTTATGTAACTTAAGACTAAAAGAAAATAGTACATTTTATAGAATAGATGATAATTTAGATAATTATTATGCTTATATAGAATTTAAAGATGATATAGATAAAGGTATATTATGTATGTATGTTTTTAAAGATCAAGAAATAGTTCAATTAGTAAAAGATATATCTTATACTGAATATGTCTTAGATAAATTCAAAATTTGGTTAAAAGAACAAAAAGGTATAATTAATATAGCAATGTCAAATTATTTTGATCATCCACACTTGAGTGCTTATCATCTTTCTCTTTTGAAACAAAATAAGGAATTAAATTTTAAAGAAATAAGAAAAGGAAATAGAAAATTAGTTTGTATGCCCAATGCTTTCAACTACCATAATGAAAGATTTGGTATAGAGCGATATTTTATTTTTAATTCTATTAATTATGGGACATCCTTTATTGTCAATGGTGATAAAAATTGTAGTTTAATGGAAAAGAAAGATGGAGTTTCAACAATTGATACGCTACTCCAAATGGTTGGAGCCCACAATAAAGAATTAGAAACAAAGCAAAAACAAAAAACAATATGAACATAACATTATCATCTTAAAAAATGATAATGTTATAGAGAAAGGAAATAAAAATATGTTGTTTATAGCAGTTAGACAACCTGATGGATCAATTGATATACAATCAAAGCAAGAGCATTTTTCACTAGTTGAAATGGGCCCAAATGGGCATGGTTATGTGACCCACGAAGTCACTCCAAAATATGATGTTAAAAAAGAAAGAAAGGGACGGTATTTACCATCAGCACTAGCATTTTGTGCTGAATGGTTTGAAAGTAATACCGATAAAATTGAAATTTTTGAAAGAGAATATAACATATGTCGCGATATTATTTCCTTTAAAACAATTGTTCAATTAGGAAGAAATACTGATTATTTTTATTGTAAAGCTTGTGAATATCATTTTGATAATAAAGACAGACCAACAACAGAGCATGAACGCGAATTAAATCAACGCTATCTAGATAATTTTAGAATATTAAAACAAAATATAGAAAATTATACAAAAAGAAAAAAATTTGGAGTACTTGAATCAAAAAGTAAAAAACCATTATTCTTTGAGATTGATCCGCAAGGAAAAATTTTAGATATAATTTCAAAAGTGGTTAGACTTTGTAATAAAGAATATAGCAGTGAGAGTGAAAAAGATTGTATTATAAAACAATTGAAACAACAATCAAGAGTAAAATCTAGATAATCAAATAATATTGTTGATAAAGAAAAGCTATATAGAAGATAAAAAGAATAAAGTAATTTTATTCTTTTTATTTGACTTTTCTGTTTAAAAATGCTATAATTATCGCTGTTTTTAAGAAGGGAAGGCAGTATATGCTAACTAGAATACTTGATGATAGAAGCAAATTAGTAGAAGTATTGAAAAGTTATGTACTAATTAGAAAACCAACTTCCTTAGGTATTGGTTTTACTGTTCAATATGTACATGACGGCAAAATAAAATACTTAAAAAAAGTGTGGAATCAATCCTATGCAAAATTTGTAGAGGGTTGTTTTTATGCTTGGTTAGATAGACAGAATGGTGATCGTATTTGTACAATTACTGGTTATCGTTTTTTTGATACTTTAGAACATGCTAAGAATCATATATTAGAAGTTAATAATATTAATAAATTATCTAATCATTCTAATAATCATAACGGTGATAAAATAACATATGATCAATATAAAGATTTAACTCCCGAACAATTAGATGAAATTGGATGCATACCTTATATTCAATACAAAAATGAAAGAATTAATGAGAGATTTATTATACCTTGTAATATAAAACCATTTAATCAACTAGAGGAGCCACTATATAATGCTATGGTTATGCATAATGGTGATCTTGATAAAGAAGATAAGCGAAGTAAAGTAAAAGTTAGAATGAATAAATTTTGTCAAAGAAAATATTCATTTATGAAAGAGGAATAATATTCCTCTTTTTATTGACTAATATATGTAATAATGATAAGATAACTTATTAAATAAGGAAGTAAGTAGTATGAGAGATGTAGGAACAGAATATGTAAATGCAAAAGTAGAAGAATATGTTCAACCTTTAAAAAATTATTCAGAAATTGAATTATTTTGGGCTATTGAAAGTTTATGGACATGTTATTCCATTTTTATTGAAAATTTTGAAGATTATTTGGCTGATTTAAAAGTTAAAGAAAAAGATTATATGTTAGTACTAATTATAGAAGAGATTTTCAATCGAACAATTTCATTAATAAGAGATCGATTTGAAGTAAAAATTACAAATTCCGATTATGGATGTGAATTACTTGCAGATAGTAAATTTCAAGAATGGTATACTAATTGGGAAAATTATATTAATACACATTTTACTGAAAATCAAAGAGCCGAAATAAATAGAAAGCTTAGAGATGGAGAAGATATAGGTAAATATTATAAATCATTAAGTTCGGAAAAAATAAAAATTAAAAAAAGAAAAAATAATAAAAATATCCAGTAATATTAGTTAGGTGATAATATGAATCAAGAAAATAAATATAAAATATCAGATAATATAAAGTTAATTAGATCAACATTTTTGGTATCATTACCACTTGTATTTGTTTTAATAGTTTATATAGGTATAGATGTGGTAAGAATGGATCCTATATCAGCAACCTTAATTGGATTACTACCGGTGTATATAGGTAAAAAAATATTAGCAAATAATAATAAAAAATATCAAAAGTTAAATATAGCAAAACAACAAAAAGCTAAAGATAGATTAAAAAACATATCCAATAAAAAGATTAAAATAACGTCGTTAAAAAGATTAAGAGATAAAATAAGTACTGAACATACCATTAGTAATACAGTACCAATTCAATTAGTTAAAAAACCAAACCATAGATAGTTTGGTTTTTATTCTATTCTTTTTATAAAATCATTTAAATTATAATAACCTTGCATTCTAACACGGGGTAGGGCATATTTATTAGCTCCCACTTTTACTTTGCCATATCTAGTAGTTACTGCCATCTTAAATCCAGCATCTTTTACTAACTTTATCGTATAGCTATTATAATCACCAAATGGATAAGAAAAGACATCACTACGACCAATAATATCTATTGATTTAATTAAATCATTATATCCTACTTTATATTTTATACATTGCATTATACCCCCATGGCCTCTATTACAACCTCCTCTATGCATATTATGGGAATGTGATTGAAAGTTAATAATACGATCATCTATATTATATTTGTTAGGATTTTTATAACTAGTAATAATAAAACTAGTTATGGGTATCTGATACTTTAATAATACAGGATATACTAAACTAAATAAAGACGAATGAGCATCATCTATAGTAATAATAATACTTTTACTAGGCAACACAATCTTGCCTTCTATATAGGCTTCTAATTCATTCCAGGTAGGGAAATAATAATTATTATCTATTAAATATTTCATCTGTATATCAAAGTTTTTAATATTCATATAGTTATTATTATTAATTCTATTTGATTTATAAAAATAATGGTACATTAATATGGGAATACCATTATTAGTTATTTTAAATACTGGTAATAAATTATTATATAATGAATGAATGTAGAAAATTAGTAAAAATATTATCCCAGTTATAATATATATATATTTATTAAACACTAATATCTTCCTCCAATATATTAAATAATATTGACGAAACGATATATTTATTAATATGGTATAATATTATGTATAAAGTAATGGGGGTAATATATGAATCAAAATATAAATGAAGATATACATAATTGCATAGTTGAGGTTTATAATGCTTTATATAGACAACAACTTCCACCCAAAGAAATTAAAATGCAAATTGAAGAAGCTGGTATGTTATTTTATTATTTAAAAAGAACCTATAATTTTAAATCAAACGAATTATCACATATTATTGCTTTTTCATATAATTGTCATAATAATCTTCCTACTATGGGAGCTAGAGAACAATTTATAATAGGGGTAGTATTTTCGTATAAAGAAGAATATAGTTTAGAAAATATAGCAGAAAAAGATCCATATATTGAATTAGAAAGAAGAATTGATAAATTTCATGGAGATGATAATATACCTCCACATTTTAAAACCGAATATGCTAGAAGCGGAATAATTGAACATATGAAGGATTCATATTTGTTTGAAGAAGAAAAGATATTAAGAAGGGAGTAATAATATGGCTACAAATAAGCCTAAAGGTGATGGTCATAGAATTGGCAGTGTAAAAAATCGTTCACAAGTATTAAATCCCACTAATAAGCGATATGTCGAACGGAATACTAAAGATGGTAAGTTTATTAATATGAAAGCCAACAAAAATAAATTTAAGGGCGTTCGAAAAGAAAAATAAAATCATCTATAAGATGATTTTATTATTGACAAATATTGGTATTTAATTTAGAATAAATCTTTAATGAAGGAGAATAAAAAATGAAAATGAAAGATGAAATAAAAGAATGGCATGTTAAATATATCGATCGTGGATCCATTGATTATTTGCAAATAACACCATTAGAATTGTATATAGAATATAAAAAAATATGTGCTATAGTTAAAGCTAAAATTAGTAAGAAATATGAATCTATAAAAAACATTAACTTTTTATTTAAAAGAGAACTAGAAAGACAAGAAACAGATGAAATTTCAAAAGTAATAGAACCTTTAACACATGGGTTAATAATTAAAAGACTATTAATACAATTAAAATGTGATAAAAAATTAAAAAAAGAATTATTTCAATTAAATGAAATTAATATAACAAGCCCTTATATAAGTGAACAAATTATAACATATAGAATTTCTAGAGTTATATTAAAATTTTTACGTCGCATTCGAAATTTACAAAGAAAATATGTTGGTTCTACCAGCTTAGAAAATGAGCAAAGATTAATTGATGAAGATATTAACCAACAAGAAGAATTTATAAAAAAATATACTCCTCAGGAAGATTATGAAAGAAAATTAAGATATAAGATTGAAGATATACATTCAAAATATAAGAAGCAGCATCTCACTTAACCGATAACAACAGACAAATATTAGAAATTAAATTGAACGAAGCAGAAAAACAAGAAATAGAAGAAGCCAAAAGGATATGTAAATATGATTCGTTATTAGAAATTACTAAAAAAAGAATAAAAGATATTTTAAGCGATGCAGTTCCAATAATAATAGATGCAATGGATAGTAATCCACAATATGTTGTCGAAGAATATAAGACTACTTATTATATTGTTGAACAAGATGAAGTTTACGAAGAAAAATATGATTTCAATACTAGGATGGCAATAGCATTTGAAAATATTACTCAAAAACTATTAAATTTAAATGAATATTTAAAACAAGGATATTTTATCAAACCAACAAACGAATATGATGATTCAAAGCCTAAAGTATTGGTAAAATAAATTATAATATTTTATTCAATATAGGAGTGATAATATGGGAAAATTAATGGTTATTAAAAGTATTTCGGGAAATTATACTGATATAATATTAAAGAGTAGGGATGGTAAGAGTTTAACAATAATAAATAGTGATAATTTAAATTTTGTTTTAAAAAATTATAAAGAAAATCCTACTTTTATTATAAGTAGGGAAGATAAAGAAATATATGAAATATTTGATACTTTATTTAAAAATGTGATGAATGCTGAATTTCCAATAACCAAGATTGAAATCGATGAATTAGAAGAAGAGTGTAGTATTTATAATAGAAATTATGAAGAAGAATATAAAAAATTATTAGTTGATCGTAAAAGATATATTGAACGTCAGAAAAAAAGTAGAAATTATCAATTGTTAACTAAAGATGGAATAATTGAATGGAAATGTGATTATAATTCTTTCGAAGAAGCTCCTTCATTTACAATTGAACCAAAAGATGATAGTTATGTAGTTAGTTTTTTTGAAGGAAAGAACTCTCTTAATGAAGTTAGTGGGATTAATGTTATAGTCAGTGGAAGTGGTTCAAAATATAACCCATTTCATCTTTTGTTTTATGATTTATATAATTCTTTATGTATGATAGGAAAGGAAAAAGAAGAATCTAAAGAAAATGTAAAAATTTTTAAATAAGAGTTTACTCTTATTTTTTTAAATTATTTATAATAGCTATGAAGGAATTTAATGGAAGAAGTTTGGATATAAATGAAAGAATTCAACATATCTGTGGCTTAGCTCATTCAGTAATTGAAGAAAAAAATCTAGATTCACACACTCCATTAAGTGAAATAGACGAAGAAGAAAGACGAATCAAAAGTTATTTTGAATCAACTGATATACCTTCTGTATATAAAACCGAACTAAGTAAAATAGGTATTGTTCAGGGCTTTCAATATGCTCATCCATCATATGATATTAAATCATATCTTGACTACGCAAATAAATATTATTATAATTACTTAAATAACATACCGAAAGGTATTAAATAAAAATCATCTAATTAGATGATTTTTATTTATATTATACTATAGTAGAGATAGTGACCGAGCACGATTTTATTATTATATTATCATAATATAACTTCCTATAATATATATTATGTTAACTTATATTCAAATTAAAATATTTATATATACTCCCCTCTTTTATATGTGTTATAATATATTTGAAGAAATTATTTTTAATATTATTTATATTTATTATCTTTATTTTTATCGTACGAACTACACTGTAATTAACTTAATATCCTAAATTTTACTAAATTTTAATATCATCATTAGAACCCCCCTATCAAGATAAAAATAAGAATAATATTAGAATATTTCTTTTATATATTCTGTAGTATTGGAGTAAAAAATATGGATGATGAGAATAGTTCTAATTTTAGTAGCAGTAATGATGAGGGTATTCCTAAACAAAAAATAATTATTAATGGGCAAAGTATGGATATGGATATTACTAATCCGCAATATTTAAGGGCTATACTTTTATCCCAAAAAATAATTATTGTTAACTTAGTTAAACCACATTCACCAATTGGTAATATTTATTTTTATGTTAAGGATAGTAACAATATAATAATTCCTGTCGGACAAAGTACAGTAAATTTTAATATTCCTGAAGATATAGTATTAGTTAATGCTTTGGCTGATTTTTTTCTAGAAATTGGAGAAATATGTTATGAAGGTATTACTAAATCTAAATGTATTGTTGCTTTTTTATATTCTAGTAATCCCACTTCTAAAAGGGAATTTTATATCTTAGATTCAGATACACGAAAAATAACAGACCGCCATTATTATATAAAAAATGAATATAATGATATGTTTATTACCAATTATCCAACCGGCGAATTAATTTATAATCTTCAAGGAAGTGAAGTAGTATCTTGGGAACAAGGACATTCCAGAAGCAGACAACTAACCGATGATCAAGAAATAGATTTATTTGAAATACTTGCAGCATTAGAAGATACAAAATACAGAGCTCATTTATATAGAACATTTAAAACAGATGAAAAAAAAGTTATTAAATTAGATAGACATAGAAAAGTATTTGAATTAAGAAAACAACCTTGATAGGGTTGTTTTTATTTTAATTTATTTAGAATACTAATACCTATATCTGGTTTAGTTACATTAAAATTATCAGCAATAGTATATCCTATACTAGCAAAAGTATCTAGTGTTTTTAACCTTTTTGGTTCTTTAAATTGTTTAGAATAAATGATTACTGGTATGTTCTCTCTCGTATGATCGGTTCCTTTATATGTTGGATCATTTCCATGATCAGCTGTTATTATTAATAAATCATCATTATTTAACTTATTTATAATATTAGGTATATAACTATCAAATTGTTCTAAGGCTTTGCTATACCCTACTATATCGCGTCTGTGGCCGTATTTTGAATCAAAATCATTTAAATTTATAAAACATAATCCAGTAAAATCTTTATCTAAGATTTCGATTACCTTATTAATACCATCTAAATTATCGTTAATTTTAATATTTTCAGTAATCCCTTCCCCATCAAATACATCGTTAATTTTACCAATACTAATAACGCTATAATTATTAGTTTTTAAATAGTCTAATACGGTCTTTTTTATAGGTTTAAGAGCAAAATCATGTCTATTTGAAGTTCTAATATAATTACCATTTTCTCCAATAAAAGGACGAGCAATTATTCTACCCACCTTCCATTCTTCTTTCATAGTAATTTGTCTAATTATTTTACATATATTGTATAATTCATTTACAGGTATTACTTTTTCGTGAGCCGCTACTTGTAATACTGAATCAGCTGATGTATAAATAATTAAAGCTCCTGTCCTTATATGTTCTTCTCCCAATTCTTTAATAATTTCTGTTCCACTAGCAGCTTTATTACCTATTACTTTTCGATTAGTTTGTTTCTCTATTTCAGCAATTAATTCTTTAGGAAAACCTGTATCAGTAAATCTTTTAAATGGACTAATAGTCTCTATCCCCATTAATTCATGATGACCTGTTAAAGTATCTTTACCAATACTTAATGGTTCAGCAATTGTATAATAAGCTTTACTAGGTAAATTATTTCCTAAAACATTTAATAATCCAAGTTGTTTTAAATTGGGTATATTAAGATTATAATTATCAATTAGATGTTGTAAAGTATTAGCTCCAGTATCATCATACTTACTAGCGTCTTTAGCCGCTCCTACTCCTAAAGAATCTAAGACTATCAAAAATATTCTTTTAAATCTCATATAATCACCTTTCTAATCTTTTTTACTTCGAGGATGAAATTCATCATAATTTTTTCTTATTAAATCGTTACCTATATGGGTATATATTTGAGTAGTAGATATATCTGAATGCCCCAACATTTCTTGAATACTTCTTAAATCAGCACCAAATTCTAATAAATGAGTAGCAAATGAATGTCTTAATGTATGAGGTGAAAATTCTTTATGTATCCCCTGCTCTTTAGCGGTTTTTCTTAATATTTTATAAAAACCTTGTCTAGTCATTCTTTGCCCTCTATTATTAACAAATAAATAATCATTTATTTTATTTTTTATTAGTTGATGGCGATAATTATTATAATATACTTTAATAGACTCAATAGCCATATCCCCAATGGGAATAATTCTTTCTTTATTTCCTTTTCCAATACACCTAACTATACTCATATTTATATTCACATCGTGTATTTTTAAATTGATTAGTTCACTCACCCTAAGTCCAGTAGCATATAATAACTCTAGCATAGCTTTATTACGGTATTCATAAGCATTATTGGGATTAATATTTAATAATTTATTTACTTCCTCAACCGATAATGATTTGGGTAAGGATCTACCTAGTTTTGGCATATCTATATATTCACTAGGATTATTATTAGTTATCTTTTCTTTTAATAAATATTTATGAAAGTTTTTAATAGCTGTAATCTTTCTTGCTATTGATCTGGGAGATAGCTTTTTTTTACCTAAACTTTCAATATAAGACACAATATCTTCTTTATTAACATCTTTAATATTTTCTTTTTTTCTTTTACTAATTAAATATTCAATATATTTAGTTAAATCAGTCTGATATGATTTTTTAGTATTAGTACTTAATTTTTTTTCTACGATGATATAATTTAAATAATCTAGTAAGTTATATTGCATATTATCACCTTAACTTTATTATATCATGGCCTTTTAATTATTTATATTAATATATTAATATTACTGTCAAAAGATGGTTATATTTGTTAAAATATAGTTAGGTGATATTATGAATGAACCATTAGCTATTAAATTAATACCTACTAAATTAAGTGAAGTGTTAGGTCAATCACATTTAATAGGTAAAGATAAGATTTTAACTAATTTAATTAAGAATAAAAGATTATTTTCAATGATTTTATATGGTAAACCTGGTATAGGTAAAACTTCTATTGCTAATGCTATAGTAAATGAATTAAATATTCCATTTCGAAGATTAAATGCTGTTATTAATAATAAAAAGGATTTTGATATCGTAGTAGAAGAAGCTAAAATGTATAATGGTATGTTATTAATTATGGATGAAATACATCGTTTAAATAAAGATAAACAAGATTTATTATTACCTCAATTAGAAAGTGGTTTAATTACATTAATAGGTCTTACTACTGCTAATCCATATCATAAAATTAATCCGGCTATTAGAAGTAGATGTCAAATATTTGAATTGAAAGAATTAAATGATAATGATATCTTAAAAGGCTTAAAAAGAGCCGTTTCTAGCAACATTTTAGAAGATATAGGTATAAATGATAAAGAACTAGAATATATCGTTAAATTAGCTTCTGGTGACCTTAGGTTTGCTTATAATCTATTAGAGATGGCTTATTATTCCTCAAAAGATAAAAAAATAACGAAAGAACACTTATTAAAGATCAATAATAAACCAATTTTCTTTCACGATAAAGATCAAGATGGTCATTTTGATGTGCTAAGTGCTTTCCAGAAATCAATTAGAGGAAGTGATGTTAATGCTTCCCTCCACTATTTAGCTAGATTGATAGAAGCTGGTGATCTAGAAAGTATATTCAGAAGAATGTCAGTTATTGCCTATGAAGATATTGGTTTAGCTAATCCTACTATGGGCATGAAAGTAATGGCTGCCATTGATGCCTCAGAACGTTTAGGATTACCCGAAGCTAGAATTCCATTAGCAGAAGTAACGATCGAACTAGCCTTATCACCCAAATCAAATAGTGCTATTATCGCCATAGATAATGCTTTAAAAGATATTGAAACTGGCAATACTGGTAATGTCCCTAATCATTTAAAAACAACATCTAAAGATTATAAATATCCTCATAACTATCCTAACAGTTATGTTAAACAGCAATATTTACCAGATAAAATAATAGATAGACAATATTACCTTCCTAAAGATAATCAAAACGAAAGAATACTAAAAAGTATTAAAGATAAATTAGATAAAAAATAAAAAAGAGTAAATACTCTTTTTTTATTTAAAATAAGGTCGATATAATTTTTTTGGCCTTTTTTCACTCTTTTCCTTTTTCATTATTAATTTAACTTCAACTTGTCCATTGGTATTATATACTTCATAAAATAAGGTTGGTAATACTTCATTAGGTGGAGTATCTTGATGGAGATTATAATAATCTCTTTTTTGTCGTTCTAACATTTTTATCTGTTCATCTACTTGTGCTCTTTCAGTTAAAGATTTAAATTTATTTCGATCTAATATTCGTTTAAGTAAAGTGTTAGCTCCTATCCACCATTCAACACATGAGGAGAAATGATAACCACTTCTTGTATCAAAAAAATTAATTGCTCTTAATAATCCATCATAGGCATCGTTCATTAAATCATCATAATTAATTTGTTTGGCTGATGAAAAATCATTATGTAAAATTACATAACTAATTTCAACAAATGCTTGCATAATGGGATAAAATTCTTCCTCTATTATAGTTAATGCTTCTTTTTTCATGGAACCATTATTTTTTATTTGTAATATATTTTTTAATTTTTCTTCCTCTGATAAACAACTAGTATCATGTAGTTCAGCATTATATTTAGGATTATAAAATACCATAAGATTATAATCTGTTTTTTCCAATTAAATCACCTAACTTTTCTTGGGCCATATTTATGTGTTTTAATATCTTCATCAAAAACTGGAACCGAATAAGATTCTTTTAAGTTATCAATTACTTCATTTAAAAATTCCGGAGTTATTCTAAAAAATATTGGATTATGACAAACAATTTTATTTTGTTCTATTTGCAAATATATATCATATTCTATATCTTTAAATGTTTCATATTTAGGATTATTCTTTTCCTCAGCCGCTGCTAATATATTAGCTTTTACATTAAATACTTGATCGGCATTTTCACACAAATAAACATTTTGTACATATGTATGTAAGAATAACCAATGTAAAGTAACAGCTAAAAATAATTTATCATCACGTTCTCTTTCATCATAGTGATTATAAAATCTTTGTACAGCTTTATAAAAACCTTCAAGTCCATCTTCAATTATATTTTTATTTTCAGGTAAATCATATCGTACCATCTTAGCAAATAATATAATTAAATCACCATAATTCCCAGCATCTTCGGTTATTCTAAGAAAAGCTCCTACTCTTTCTTTATCGTCATTTACTTCATCTAAAAATTCCATTAAGTCCTTACCACGTAATAAACTACATGGTTTTAATTGTTCTAAATTACTAACACTAACCATATTACCCTCCAATATAAATAGTTATACTAACATCATTGGAAAAAAATGTCAATAAAAAAGAGTATTATTATACTCTAATATATTGTTTTTCATTTATTTCTTCTTTTTTAGTAGGTCTTTCAACTTTTTCGTCGAGTTTATAATATCTTGCTAATATTGATACTAATTCATCTTTTTTAGGTTGGCGATTGTTTTCATCCATAAATACTTTTTCAGCAATTGTTATTTTTTTAACTTGTTTATCTGCATTTATTTTACCATTAACAAGTTTTCTATATATTTTAGGTTCTAAATTTTTAAAATATATAGCTGCAAAAATCCAAAATGTTGCATATGTTCCAAATGGTAAATTACTTTTTAAATTATAATGTTCAATTGCTTCAAATAAACCTAATTTACCATCACTAATTAAATCTTCCATATCATAAATAGTTAAAGAATCAAAATTAATATAACTATGGGCTATTACTTCTACATCTCTTTCATAATTTTTAACTAATGTTTCTTTAATTACTTGATTACCATCCTTTGCACCTACTACTAATCTCATAATTTCTTCATCGGTTATTTTACTTCTACTACTCAAACTAAAACCTCCATACTTCTAATTGCTTTTATTATATGACTTCTGGTATATTTTGTCAACCACAAAAAAAGACCCGGAAGGCCGCATTATTTAAAGATAAAACCTGTTATATGTACAGGTGGGTATCACCGAACAACTATTAGGATTCCTATTCACTTAATGGATAGGCTTTCAACACAAGCTATTCATTAGATTCCCTTATCTTTTACTTAGTCGGTTTTTTATAAATAAATTCGAACCAACCAGGCTAATTATATTATATCATATTTTCATCATCTTTAGAATTATATTCATCTAAAAAATGAGTCAATTTATTATTTTTATAATAACTTATAACTGAATCAATATGTACATTCTCTGATGATCTAAAGATTGATATATCGACGTCATTGTTAGTTAATTTCAATTGTTTAATTAAATTTTTTATCTCTTTTCTTTTACTATCTACTTCTTCTCTAGTTACAGTACAGGCACAATCTAATACTTCTATTTCATTATATCTAGCCCACTCTCTTATATCATCCTCTTTAATATAATAAAATGGTCTTATTAATTCCATATCTTTAAAATTTTTACTTTTAATTTTAGGCATCATTGTTCGATATTGGCCAGTATATAGAATATTTAACATTATGGTCTCTATTACATCATTAAAATGATGACCTAACGCTATTTTATTACACCCTAATTCTTTTGCATAATTATATAGATATCCTCGACGCATTTTAGCACACATATAACATGGATTATTTAACATGTGTTTATTAATTATTTTAAAAATATCACTTTTAAATATTTCAAGAGGTATACCTAACTTTTTGCAATTAGTTTTAATTAATTTAATATTTTCCTTAGTATATCCAGGATCCATAAAAATATATTTAGCATTAAATTTTATTTGACCGTGTCTTTGTAATTCTTCAATACATTTAGCTAATAACAAACTATCTTTTCCACCACTAAGGCATACGGCAATATGATCATTCTCATTTATTAACTCAAAATCCTTAATTGCTTTAATAAATTTACTCCATATTGATTTTCGATATTTCTTAATAATGCTCTTTTCAATATCACGTTTATCTCTCATATAACCACCATATTCATTATATCAAATTATTTTCGATATTTTTGAATAAATAAATATTATCAAAGCATAATAGAATTAGAGGTGATATTTGATGGATGATATGAATCGCTTAAGAAATTATGAATTAATTGGTATACCAGTAATTATGATGATTGCTGTTGTATTTATATCAATATTTTCTAATTTAGGAGCTGGAACTACAATATGGAATCAATTAATTGTACCTGGTAATATAAGTTTATTTCAAATAGCCCAATATATGTTTATGAGTATAGTTATCTATTCAGCTTTTGAATATGCAGTTATTGGAGATGATTATCATAACTTTTTATTTGCTAAAGCATCAGCAGCTATTGCTGGACCATTTATCTTTCTATTTTTAACTTATTTTTTAAATACTACCATGATATATACTAGTACTTCAATATATATTGCTACATTCCTTATTGGAGTTACATTGGGGCAACTATTAAGTTATTATTTCTTAAGAGAAGGTTTATATTTCAAATTGATGAATGCTTATGGCGTAATAGCTATTATTTTAGCATTAATGGTCTTTTATGCTTACTCAAGCAATCGAGTATTTTATTCACCATTATTTGAACCACTCGATACATATGAGAACATAATCAATCCACCTCGATACAATCGTTAGTAAAATAAAAGATATCCTCTGGGGTATCTTTTTAATAATTTATCACCAGCTTTCATAAATTATATAAGGTGGTAATATGAAAGTGAATATTGATAATATTCAAATAAATTATAAATTATATGGTGAAAATAATACTCAACCTGTTGTGGTATTACATGGTTGGGGTACTAATTTAGAAAGTTTTGATTTAGTATCGAGATATTTAGCAATAAATTATAAAGTTTATGCGTTAGATCTACCCGGTTTTGGACAGAGTACTATTCCTAATAAAGCGCTAAGTATAAATGATTACGCTAAAATTATATATCGTTTCTTAAATGCTTTAGATATTGCAAAACCTATTCTTATTGGTCATTCTTTTGGAGGAAGAATAATTATAACTTTAACTGGCAGTTTAAGATATGAAGCATCTAAAATAATATTAATTAATAGTGCTGGTATTAGACCTAAAAGAGGAATACGGTATTATCTAAAAATCTATACATATAAGATATTAAAATATATAATTAAATATTTTAAAGAAGAAAAAAGAATTAAGTATCTAAATAAACTACGCACAATATTTGGATCAAGTGATTATAATAATGTCGATGAAGTAATGAAAAGAACCCTTAGCTTAGTAGTAAATACTGATTTAAAAAAATATATGAAAAATATAACAGCACCCACCCTTCTTGTGTGGGGTGACAATGATACTATAACACCAATTAGTGATGCTATTACTATGCAACATTTAATACCTGATTCGGGTTTAGTTATATTAAAAGATGCTGGTCATTATGCTTATTTAGATAAATATTTCGAATTTAAATTAATATTATTATATTTTCTCCAATTAGAAATTTAAAAAAGATATCAAAGATATCTTTTTTTTATGGATTTAAACGATTAGGTCCTCGATATAAATAAGTTACTTCTCTCACGTTATCTATCCTAAATAAACTCATTAAAAATCTATTTAGCCCGAAACCAAATCCGCCATGTGGAGGACAACCGTATTTAAAGAACTCAAGATAGAAATTTAATGGTTCAACTGCTAAACCTTTATCTATTAATTGTTGTTTTAAAATATCATACCGATGTTCTCTTTGGGCTCCAGTAGCTACTTCAATACCGTTATATAGTAAATCATAACTATTAGTATATCCTTCTTCATCTAACATGTGATAAAAAGGACGGGCTTCCTTTGGATATTTAGTAATAAAGAAAAAATCTGAATTAAGTTGCTCTTTTACATATTTACAAATTAATTCTTCTTCTTTACGATCAATATCTAATTTATCAGATTCATAATTATATTTATCTTTAATAATATCTTTTACTTCTTTAACGGTTAAACGGGGAAATTTTGCTAAAGGAATATTTAATTCAATATTAAATAGTTTATTTATTTCATCACGATGTTTTGCTACTACTTTTTCCATCGCATACTTTATCCATTCTTCTTGCATATCCATTACATCATCAACTGATTTTATCCATGACATTTCAGCATCAATGCCAGTAAATTCGGTAGCATGGTAAGAAGTGTGAGAATTTTCTGCTCTAAATACTGGACCTATTTCAAAAACCTTATCAAATCCTGCTGCCATTGCCATTTGTTTATAAAATTGTGGTGATTGTGCTAAATAAGCTTTTGTTCCAAAATAATCAACTGTAAATACTTCAGCTCCCGATTCAGATGCTGCTCCCAATATTTTGGGTGAATGAATTTCAATAAAATTATTATTAAGCCAATAATCTCTCATAGCCATTTCTAGAGTAGTTTGAACTTTAAAAATTAAATTATTATCTTCTCTTCTTAAATCTAAGAAGCGATAATCTAATCTAGTTTCACGTAATGATTTATCTTTTTCTTTAATATTAATTGGTAAATTTTTATCAGCTAAACTATCTACTGATATATCATTAGGTATAATCTCCATACCATTTAATTTAACATTAGGATTTTCTTTTAATAACCCTTTTACGGTTATTATACTTTCAATAGTTAAAGAACTAATAAGCTCATTTAATTCTTTATTATGTTCTTCCTTTTCGATCGTAATCTGTACTTTACCTGTATTATCTCTTATGACAATAAATTGAATAAATGGTAGATCGCGAATACTATCTACCCATCCTGATATAATGATTTCTTTATTTAAATATGTATCGATATCTTTAATATAATTTTTCATATTTTCCTCCTATCAAAGAAAAACGTCCCTATTGCTAAGGACGAGTATTCCCGTGGTACCACCTTAATTCATATTACTATGCACTTGGTTATTCGTAACGTGAATGGCGTCTATTACTTACGGAGTGTCTTTCATAATATTTAAGATAGATACTCTCACCTATATATCTTTCGCTTTAATCGTAAATATTACTACTCTTCTCCTAATAGAATATATTATTATTTTATAACTTAATAAACTGATAGTCAACTATTTTATAAGTTTTAGAAAGATATCTTTTTTAAAATATTTAATAGTACTAATTATAATTATGGTAATTGGTAAAGATACTATTACTCCTATTAACCCACCTAATATACCTCCAGCAAAAACAGCAAAGATAGTTATTAAAGGAGGTATCTTATTAGTTGTTCCAAATATTTTAGGAGATACAATATAACCATCGATAGCTGATAATATACCTATAGCTATTAAAGTTAAGAAAAAGAGTTTAGGTGATATAACAAAAGCTGTTATCAATGCTAATATATTAGTCATTAAGGCTCCAACATAAGGTATGACAGTAGTAATTGAAGCAAGTATACCTAATAATAAATAATTAGGATGCCCAATAATATAAAAAACAAATGTATATTCAAATAATTGCCACAATAATACTCTACCTAAACCCACAAAATATAAATGCATTTCATTATCGATCATAACAAAATAATTATATATTTTTTCATTAGTCAATTTTAAATATTCTGACGATTTTATTCTAATAGCTTCCATATCAATTAAAAAATATATAGCGACAAACATGATTATAATAATGGTAGCTAATACTCTTACTGATTGATTGACAATTATCCATGTACCGTTAGAAATATATTTACTCATATTGTTCATAATAGGATTAAAAGTATCAGATATCCCTTGTTGTAAAGAACCCAGATTAAGATTATAGTAAATAGATATATCGTGAATAAATTTATTAATACCAGAATATAAACCAGATATTTGCTCTAACGATAATGGTATTACTAACCAAATAACTAAAATAAATAAACCAAACATAACAAACGATAATATCCCCACACCAATTATTTTAGGTATACCTTTTTTAACCATAGAATGTAAAGTAGGATATAAAGCATGAGCTAAAGCAAAAGCTAATATAAAAGGAGTAATAATAGTAAGAGCTATGCTAATAATACCAAACCAAAAATCACTAGTCATATATAATAGTGCTACAATAAGAGCTATGATAGCCATATTGATTAATTTAAAATCTAATTTATTGGAAATCATATTTTCTCCTATTCTTTACTATCGATAATTATGGTTACTGGACCATCATTAATTAATTCAACATCCATTTCGGCTCCAAAAACACCAGTTTCAATTAATAGTTTTGTTGCCTTTAATTGTTTATTAAATTGTTCATATAACAGTTGCGCCTCTTGATAGTTTAAACTATTATCATAACTAGGTCTTCTTCCTTTTTTAGTATTAGCATATAAAGTAAATTGTGATACTGATAAAATAGCACCATCTATATCCAATAACGATAAATTCATTACGCCATTATTATCATCAAATATTCTAAGATTAATTATTTTGTTTATAATATATTCTATATCATTATTATTGTCATTAGAAGTAAATCCTACTAAGACCAATAAACCCTTATCTATTTTAGATACTAATTTATTATCGATACTTACCCTAGCACTCTTTACTCTTTGTAAAATTACTTTCATTTTTACACCTCATAATCTTATTAAATTATAACAAAAAAATTATTAAGCGGCTACCTTTTTTTATCTTTTAATATAATCTTCATTGTTATATAAGTAAAGGGAATAGCAATTAGTGATGCTAAAAAGGCAGCATATTCTTTTTTTATCTTTAATAGTTCAACTAAGATGATAATACCGATCATTTGGCTAATAAAATTAGGTAAATAACTTATGGGAAAATATATAAACTTTGACCAACTCATCTTTACTTTAAAAGTATACTTACTATTTAAGAAAAAAGAGATAATCATACTTAATAAAAAGGCTCCTATATTAGCTATCAAGTATGGTAAATATATTAATAATATAAGGTAGATAATATTATGGTTAATAGTATTAATAATTCCTATTACAACGAAGCGCCCAAAACTTTTACTTAGAATCTTGTCCATCATTTAATTCTCTTATTATATAGATGGGTCTTTTTTTAGTTTCTAAGTATGTTTTAGACAAATAAATACCTATAATACCAAGAGAAATTAATTGGATGCTTCCTAAGAATAGGATCAATATTACTAAAGTAGGATATCCTTTAACTATTTCACCAAAAATTAAGGTTTTAATTAACACATAACCCAAATATATAATACTGCTAATAGCTGTAATCAAGCCCATTATAGTAGCAAATTTTAAAGGGGCTGTGGTAAAAGAAGTAAGGCCTTCAATAGCATATTTAAATAAACTATTAAGATGCCACGATGATTCACCAGCTCTCCGTTGTCTATTTTCCACCTCGAGGATCTTTCTTTTAAACCCAATCCACCCATATATTCCTTTACTAAAGCGATTATATTCAGACATTTTTATAATAGCATCTACTACTTGCTTCTTCATCATACAATAATCTTGAATACCATCAGCAATTGATATATTACCAAATCTATTGATCATACGATAGAAGATATTGGCACACATTGCTCTAAACTTTGATTCCCCTTCTCTATTGATGCGCCTTGTAGCTACCAGATCATAACCATCTTTAGTAACTAAATCATACATTATTAATAAATTGTTAGGATCGTGTTGTAAATCAACATCAATAATAACAACATAATCACCATTACTTTTCTCTAATCCAGCATACATGGCCGCTTCCTTACCAAAATTGCGAGAGAAACTAATATATGATACGTTTTTATCATTTAATTTTTTTATTTTATCTAAAGTATTATCAATTGATCCATCATCAATAAAAATGATTTTATAATCAACGGGTAATTTAACTAATACTTTTTTTATTTCTTGATAAAACAAATCAATTACTTCTTCTTCATTATAACAAGGTACTATTATTGATATCTTTATCATGTTTTACACCTCTTAAGTTTAGATAATCACTTCTTATAATATAAATTAATAATAAGAGTCCAATTATCGATAACACAAGACCCAATTTATAACCAGGTGCTTGATATATTAGTTCTATTTCGTGATATCCCTTAGTAATAGGGAAACCAATAAAACCAGCATTAACCTTTTCATATTCTATTATTTTTTTATCTACTTTTATTTTATAACCTTTTTCATAAGGAATAGTAAAAGTAAAATAGCCATCATGAGTAACATTAATTATCCCTCTAAGATAATTAGGAGTAATACTGTTTCTATTAATTTGTAACTTATCAATATTATTGACACTATTTATTACCTTTTGATAATCTAATACTTTAAATGATATATTATCTATTTCATAAGTGCCAGGGTGAATATTAATAGTTAGTTTATCAATATTTTTAGAACTGTTTGATATTACATAATTAAAATGTTTATTGCGATTATAGTAATAAGTATTGCGACAAGTTAATATATTTTTTATCATATTAACATCGATCTCTAATTTAGGTCCTTTTTTACATTTAATATCTTTTAATATATCAAAATCAATAAATAATAAACTATTATATAGTGGTTCTTGAAATGATAATGTTAGCGATGTCTGATTTAAGACATTGATTATATAGTGGCCATCTTGTTTTTCTATTATTATGTCATCAGGTAATGTAATTGGTTTTATTTTTATCATATAATTATAAATATTAGATTTATAATTATCATTACCACTTTCAGTGATAATATAATTAAGTAACGCTTCTTGTCTTTCTGGATAATCTAAATTACTAAACACTTTATATGATAAAGTACGATAATTACTAAAACCTAAAGGAAAAATATTTTTATTTTTAGCAATATAAATATCATCGCTTGATTTAATTTTATTATATCCAATTCCTTCTTTATTATAATGAGATGCAACATACTTAACACCCATAAATGTTTGAAACAAAACATTATTAATATTAAGATGGGGATGAAAGGCAGTTGAAACATGAGAAATATTTATCTCATTACGCAAAAAATTATAATAAGATGCTGAATAGGTTGAAGAATAGATGCTCGTATTATAATAAGCCATATCATAGATTATATTAGGCGTATAATATGTTGAATTTATTAAATTATTAAACCGATAAAAACTATGATCCTCGTCAATAGTTTCTTTAATTAAATTGATTAGCTCAGGAGCTCCAGTCATCTTCTGATAAAAATTATCAGTTACCAATATCTCTTGTTGGTTTTCAGTAATTGAAGAAGATACCATTAATATTGGAAATAAAAAAATAAGATAAGAATTCTTTTGTTTATAAATTAATATTAATAATACAATAGCGGTAACAATTAGATCAATAATTAAAATAGTAGAATTGAATAACTTAAAATTATATTCAAAAATAATAACGGGAATAAATAATAAAATAAAAAATAAAATATTTTTTATGGGGTATTCTTTTATATGTTCTAAAGTATAAGCTGTTAATAAACTATATAGTGGTATAAATGGTATTAAACCTTTAGCTCTAATATATAAACCACCATTTGTAATATATAAAAAGATAGGAAAAGATATCATAATTAATAGCGTAATACTTAAAAATTTAATAGCTTTATTCTTATGAAATAAATTAATTAATAAAGCCACTAAAACAATAACAATTAAACCTACATTATATGAA
>JBJKSD010000008.1:0-33648 GCA_046704245.1 Bacilli bacterium | reverse complement strand
TGAAACACTAGCTATCTCGGGTACAGCAAATACCTTAGGTAGTTTTGATATTCAATTTACAGCTGCTACAACTAGTAATGTAACTGCATGTACCCCAACAGCAACGGTAGCAGAAGGTGGTAAAAGTTTAACAATCGATGTAGCTAATTTACAATATCCGGGTGCTACAGCTCAAATTGATATTACTGTTCAAAATATGGGCAATGTAGCAGCTATCTTAAAGACGGTTGATATTACTGGTAATACTGATCCAGATTTAACAGTAACTGTTCCAAGTATAGTAAATACAACTTTAGCAGCAACAGCAACTTTTAACTTTTCCATTGTTGTAGCATGGAGTGGAAGTTCTACAACGGGTGGTAAAAATGTTACTTTTACCGTTGATTTAAATTGGGAACAAAATAATTAAAAATAATTATATTTAATAATTGTTTATATATTATTGAAGTAGAGGGGAGTTATGGAAACTAATGAGAAGAAACAAAACAAGGCTATATATTTTCTTACTTATTATTACCATGTTCTTTTTGAGTATTGGTTATGCTTTATTTTCTGAAACGCTTGCCATCTCAGGTACAGCTAATACATCGGGAACTTTCGATATTCAGTTTACAGCTGCTACAACTAGTAATGTAACTGGATGTACTCCAACAGCAACTGTAGCTGTAGGAGGGAAGAGCTTAACAATTGATGTAGCCGATATGCAATATCCGGGAGCTACAGCTCAAATTGATATTACTGTTCAAAATATGGGCAATGTAGCAGCTATCTTGCAATCAGTTGATGTTACTGGCACTGATGATACTGATATTACAGTAACTGTTCCAAGTATAGCTAATACAACATTAGCAGCAACAGCCACTTTTAACTTTTCAATTGTAGTAACATGGGATTCTGGTTCAACAGCAGAAGGTAAAAGTATTACTTTTACAGTTGATTTGAATTGGGCGCAAAATACCCCATAATATATAGGTGCGGGTGATTAAATGAAAATAAGAAAAATTTTAAATACCACTTCGCGTAATATTTTAATAATGGTGGTATTTATTATGATTGCAGGCATTGGTTATAGTCTTTTTGGTGAAACAATTAATATAGGTGGAAGTGCTAATACTATTTCACCAATTTCAGGTGATCTATTACTAATTGATACTCGTGTTTTAAATAGTCCATACTATACCCTTACTAATCCAGTTCCGCTAGGTTTTCTATTTAATAATGAGCAATTAGTTGATGGATCATTATCAGCTTACTATGCTTTAAATGCTCCAACTACTAAGCGAAATCAGTATCAAAGTACAGCAACAGTCGAATTCGGTTTAAATAATACTTATTCTGTATCTCTAGATAGTGGTACAGCAGTAATATATTCACAAGATAATACTACAAATTTAAATATAACAGCTTTTACCTGTGAAACGAGAGCTCTTACATGTCCTTCTGGAGTCCAATGCGTTCCATATGATGCTGAGCATATATCTCAATGTGATTCACTTACTATGGCACCACCTTGCCCAGAACATTATTGTTGCATTTTATGGCCATCAGGGCAATTACCTCCTCCTAAAAATGATGGTATTGATAGTTATTATAGAGTAACTTCAAAATTAAATCCTTCTATTCCTTCTTTAAATGAAAAACCTAAGTTAACAACCCTAGAGAGCGATTCATTAGATAATTATAATGATGCTATAATAAAGGTAGCAGATATTGTCGGTGGAACGGTTTATCCCACTTATAATATAAATTGTAGTATTGATTTCTTTTCTGATCCATATCATTATTCAAGTACTATTCAGTCAACAATTAGACTTTCATATGTGGTATCTAGTTTAACTCAACATTATGATTTTAATATTGTTTTAATTCCATAGGTGGTGAATTATGAAAACAAGACATTATGGTTATGTAATATTACTTATATTAATTATTTTTAAATTATGTAGTTCTTTTCTATTACAAGAACAGTTTGAGCATATCTATACATATATAATTAATCCAGTTACTTGGTTCTTATTATGTATTGTTGCATATACCACTTTATCTAATCATGTACCTAAACGTTTTAGATATCGAGGATTAGTATCGTCTTGGTTAGTTATTTCAGCTCTTATTTTTGTTATTATCTACTATTTATTAGGTTTAATAACTGGCTATGGTAATAATCCTTATAATAATTCTTTAAATGGTATTTTATTAAATTTTATAAGTCTTGGTTCAATTATTATAATGATGGAATATATTAGGTTTTTAACTATTAATAGTGTTCAAAAGAGTGAAAGAATTTATATATCAATATTGATGGTAATAACTTTTATGATGGTAGAAGTTAATATATTAAGCCTTAATACTTATTTTGAAAGTAATGCTATGATCTTCAAATTAGTAACGGTTATTTTAATACCTAAGTTATTAGAAAATATTCTATTAATTAATACTGCTTTAGAAGGCGGATTTATGCCTAATGTAATGTATCGATTAATTATGAATGGGGTTATGTGGTTAACTCCAATCCTGCCTATACTTGACTGGTTTATAGTAGCTATCTTATACTCATTAATTCATTTCTTAACCTATATTAATATTAGATATCGTATTGTTAAAGAAAAATATAATATTTCAGTTAGATTATCGCGCACTATTAATATGAAGACTGTAATTATTAATTTTATTATAGTAGTAATGGCTGTATTATTTATGACTGGTTATACGCCATATGTTCCTACAACTATAATCTCTAATAGTATGAACCCTAATGTTAAAGTAGGAGATATAATTGTTGCTAAACGAGGAACAGCAAGTAATCTTAAAGAGGGAGATATTGTACATTATATTATTGATAAGAAATCAGTTATTCACCGTATAGTTGAGAAAACAAATAATAATGGTGAAATAAACTATATTACTAAAGGTGATAATAATCGTTCCAAAGACCCTAAACCAGTAAATGAAAGACAAGTAGTTGGGAAAGTGGTAGCTGTTATACCTAAATTAGGTTATCCATCTTACTTGTTTAATAAAATATTTCATAGAATAGGTAAACAGCCTGTATAAGTATAAGGAGGAGTAGTATGAAAGAAGTTAGTAAGAAGTATCTAAGATATTTTTTCTCGGTCTGTGTCTTATTTTTATTTTTTGAGTTATTAGTTATCTTTGGGTTAAATATTTTACCATTATTACAACCTAAAGAATTAACTACTGATGATATTTTATATAACTATAATCGTAATGGATTAATGGATTATAAAGTATATCTTAAAGATAATGATTTTATTAAAGATGCGTACCTAAAAGATAAAGATGCTTATATAGCTAAAATGGTTGACTATATATTAATTGATATTGATTATAAGTTTAAAGGAGATAGAGATGCTACTTTAACTTATACTTATAATTTAAAAGGCATAATGAAGAGTCAATATAATAATAGCAACTTTGGTAGTAAGATGATAGATCTATGGGTTAAAGAATATAATTTGGGTAGTATAACTAAAGCTACTAGTTTTGATAAAGAATTTACCATTGATAAACAATTAAAAGTAGATTTGACTGGTTATAATGAAGAGGTTAAAAAATTTAGAGATGCTTATGGTGTGGCTATAGATCCATCATTAACTATTCAAATAAATATTAATGTTAAAGGTACTGTTAATAATAAGAATTTTGCTAATAATGATGTTATGTATTTAAACATTCCTTTAGATGCTACTGTATTTAAAATAAACGGTATTGCTAAACTAACGGGTGGTCAAAATATTCCTAATAAAACTATCGATGATGCCTCAAATTTATACATGATATATAATGTTTCTGGTATTGTCTTAGTATTATTAGCAGGTGCAATATTTATTAAGAAATTCTTAATTGAGGGTATAAAATCAAAATACCGTTTAAAGTTTGAAAGTATTATCAATGAGTTTGGCAATCGTATTGTTATGATTAAAAACTTTATTCATGTTAAAGAGGATGATTATGTCAATATTGGTAGTTTTAATGAGTTAATTGACTTAGTTGATGAAATTAATGCGCCAATCTTATGTTGGATACGACATCGCGATGGTATTCATGAGACATGGTTTATAGTAGTTAATGATAAAATGAAATATCGATACATATTAAGCCCAAGGAATCTAGATTAGATTCCTTTTTGGATGATAATTCGACCTTTTTATTAATATTGTGACAAAGTTAGTTAAAAAAAGTATTAGAAAAAAAATGACTAATATAGTATAATTATACTTGCGTGGGTAGTAAATAGAAAGGGGCTCACAATGGAAAAAATAAAAGTAATCATGATTGATGATAATGTTAATTTAGTCAACATGGTGAAAGAGTATTTTAGTAGTCACGCAGTAATCGAAATAGTATTAGAGGCTTATGATGGCGAAGAAGGGTTTAAATTAATAAAGGATAAGGTTAATGAATATGATGTTGTCTTACTAGATCTTATTATGCCTAGAAAAGATGGAGTATATGTTCTCGATGAAATGAATAAGAATGGCATAAGTAAGAATGTTATAGTAGTAACATCATATAATGCTCAAGATATTATTAGAAAAGTATCTGAGTATGGTATTAATTATTTTATTTTAAAACCTTTTGAATTATCTGATTTAGAAAAAAGAATCCTAGATGTCTGTAACGTTACTAAGAATAAAGGCAAAACAATTGATTTATATCATAATAATTTGCAGATATCGATTACTAAGATTCTTCATGAATTGGGTATACCATCACATATTAAAGGATATCAATATATTAGAGAAGGAATTATGATTCTATATAGTAGGCCAGAATTAATTGGCGGTATTACTAAAGAATTATATCCAGAAATTGCTACTAAATTTGATACTACTGTTTCAAGAGTTGAAAGAGCTATTAGACATGCTATTGAGGTTAGTTGGAATAGAGGTAATTGGCAACTAATGGAAGACATCTTTGGCCATAGTGTCGATATTGATAAAGCTAAACCAACTAATTCAGAGTTTATAGTTACAGTAGCTGATAAACTACGCCTAGAATTTCATAAGCTTGAAGTAAAATAGTTTTACACTACTATTAAAACAATAGTAGTTTTTTATTGGGGGTTTTGTTAAAATAATAATAGAAGAGGAAGTGGAAGATGAAACCAATTGTACTTACTATTCTAGATGGTTTTGGTATGCGCGAAGCAGAACATGGTAATGCTATTAAACAAGCTCATAAACCTAATTTTGATTATTTATGGCAAAACTATCCCCATTCATTATTAAGAGCTAGTGGTGAAGATGTTGGATTGCCTCAAGGTCAAATGGGTAATAGTGAAGTGGGGCACTCGAATATTGGAGCAGGACGTATTGTTCTACAACCATTAACAATAATTAATAATAGTATTGGAGATAAAAGTTTCTTTAAGAATGAACAAATATTAAAAGTTATGAATCATGTTAAAGAAAATAATACTAAATTACATATTGTTGGATTATGTAGTGATGGTGGAGTACACTCACATATTAATCATATTCTAGCGTTAATAGATATGGCAAAAGAACAAAATATCAATAATCTTTATCTTCATATTTTCTTAGATGGACGTGATACCTTACCTAATAATGGTATGGAATTTATTAAGATGATTGAGAATAAATTAAAAGAAGTAGGTATTGGTTCAATAGCTACCGTATCTGGTCGATTTTATGCCATGGATCGTGATAATAATTGGGATCGTACTAAAAAAGTATACGATGTTATGGTGAATGGCATTGGTAATGAAGAAAATAATGCTGAAGATGTTATAACTCATAGTTATGAACATAATATCTATGATGAATTTGTTATACCTAGTATTATTGATAAAAATGGTATAATTGATAATAATGATGGCATTATATATGCTAATTTTAGAAGTGATAGAGCTGTTCAATTACTTAAAACGATTACCGAAACTGATTTTAATATCTTTGAAACAAAGAAGTTATCTAATATTAAGATAGTATTGATAATGCCATCAGCTAAATTAGATTTACCAGCAGCTTTTGATGCAATAAAATTAACTAATACTTTTGGTGAATATATATCTAATTTAGGATATAAACAATTAAGAATAGCTGAAACGGAGAAGTATGCTCATGTTACATATTTCTTTGATGGATTAGAAGATAAACAATTAAAAGATTGCTATAAGATCTTAATTCATTCTCCTAAAGTAAAAACATATGACTTAAAACCAGAGATGAGTGTATATGAAATAACGAATGAATTATTAAAACAGCTAGATAAATATGATGTTATTATTTTAAATTATGCAAATGCTGATATGGTAGGGCATACTGGCAATATGCAAGCTACTATTAAAGGCATAGAAGCTATTGATGAATGTTTGGGGCGATTATATAAAGGTGTTAACGATATTGGTGGTTTATTGATAATAACAGCTGATCATGGTAATGCTGAATATATGTTAGATGATAATAATAATCCTATTACATCTCACACTTTAAATAGAGTACCAATTATTATCGGTAATAATAATTATCAAGTTAAAGATGGTAAACTTGGTGATATAGCACCTAGCATCTTAAATATTATGGGCGAAGATATTCCAGAAGAAATGACTGGTAATATAATAATAGATAAAAAAATATAAGTAGTAATACTTATATTTTTTAATAAATAGCATATAATACGACCGAAATCTTTATAATATTGGTATAAATTAATAAAAATATCGTAAAAATGCAATTTTTATCTTGCATTTCATATAATGTATTTGGTATAATTGAATGCGTACGACTGCTTAGATGTGCGAGATTGCTGACACACCCGGTTGAGTTGGTGGAGTAAGTCGGGGAATTTGTACGGAGCATGTCTATACTAGATATAGGCGAGGGGAGGATTAATATGTCAAAAGAAAAAGTGCGTATTAAACTTAAAGCATATGATCATAGAATCTTAGATCAAGCGGCAGCTAAAATTATTGAAACAGTAAAGAGATCTGGAGGCATAGTTAGTGGTCCAGTACCACTTCCTACTGAAATTCAGAAGTATACTATTTTAAGAGCTGTTCATAAATATAAAGATTCTCGTGAACAATTTGAAATGCGTACACATAAGCGATTAATTGATATTAAAAATCCTGGTAAAGAAACAATTGAGGCATTAACTCATTTAGATTTACCAAGTGGCGTTGATATTGAAATTAAATTATAAAAACATTTATAGGAGGAAGTAATATGAAAGGAATCTTAGGTCGTAAAGTTGGAATGACTCAAGTATTTACTAAAACTGGTGTTTTAGTACCAGTTACTGTTATTGAAGTCGAACCTAATGTTATTACCCAAATAAAGACTAAAGAAAATGATGGCTATGAAGCTATTCAATTAGGTTTTTCAACTAAAAGAGAAAAATTAAGTAATAGACCAGCAATGGGTCATATTAAAAAAGCGAATACAACACCTAAGCGCTTCTTAAAAGAAATTAGGGGTATAAAGATTGATGATTATAAATTAGGTCAAGAAATTAAAGTAGATATATTTGAACAAGGAGATATGGTTGATGTTTCCGGTATTTCTAAAGGTAAAGGATTCCAAGGTGTTGTTAAACGCTATGGCTTTACTAGAGGACCAATGGGACATGGATCACATCATCATAGAGCAACTGGTTCATTAGGTACTAGAAGAGAAAAACGTGTTCAAATAGGTCATAAAATGCCTGGGCATATGGGATATGATACAGTTACTGTTCAAAATTTAGAAGTAGTGGCTGTTGATTTAGAAAATAATATTATCTTAATTAAAGGTAATGTTCCAGGTCCTAAGAAATCATTAGTAATAATAAGATCTGCTGTTAAAAAGGGAGATAAAAAAGGTAAGATTCAAGAATTAATTTCTTATATCGAAGAAGAACCAATAGTAGAAGAAACTACTGCTGAAGAAACTGCTACACCAGAAGAAACAACTGAAGAAGTTGTTGAAGGTGAAAATGTAGAAGAACCAGCTGTTGAAGCAGAAACTATTGAAGAAGAGCAACCGGTTGAAGAAGAAGTTAAAGTAGAAACTACTGAAGAAGAACAACAAGTAGAAGAAACTAAAGAAGAAACTAAAGAAGAAACTGTCGAAGAAGAACAATCATCACAAGAAGATACTAAAGAATAAAACTTGATAAAGTATTATTGTGATGAAAGGAGGAATTAAGATGGCTAAAACAAGTCTTTTAAATATAAAGGGCGAAAAGCTTAAAGACATTAATTTAAATGATGAATGTTGGAATATAGAACCAAATGATGTTGTCTTATACGACGCTATTAATTTAGCAAGAGCAAGTTTAAGACAAGGAACTCAAAGTGCTAAAACCCGTGCTGAAGTTAGTGGTGGAGGTAGAAAACCAAGACCACAAAAAGGATCAGGGCGTTCAAGACAAGGTAGTATTCGTGCCGTACAATGGGTTGGAGGAGGCATAGCATTTGCTCCTAAACCACGTGATTATGGTAAGAAGATGAATCGTAAAGAACGTCGTTTAGCAATGAAGAGTGCTTTAACATATAAATTTAAAGATAAAAGGGTTATGGTGTTAGATAATTTAAAATTAGAAACACCAAAAACTAAAGAAATAATTGCTGTAATGAATAATTTAAAAGTTAATAATAAAGTATTATTTATTACTGATGAAATAGAAGATAACACTAAATTAGCAACCCGTAATATGGAATTAGTTAGAGTAATTGAACCTAATAACATAAATGTATTAGAAATAGTTAATGCTGATTATTTAGTTATTACGGAAGATGCTGTTAAGGTAGTTGAGGGGGTGCTTGTCTAAATGAATAACTATAACGATATTATTAAAGCACCATTAATTACTGAAAAGAGTGCCAAACACGTTAATAATAACCAATATGTATTTAAAGTAGATGTTAAAGCTCGTAAAACACAAATTAAACAAGCTATTGAAAAATTATTTAATGTTAAAGTTATAGGTATTAGTACTATAACCAGTAAACCTAAAACTAAAAGAGTAGGTCGTTATGCTGGGAAAACTAATCAATATAAGAAAGCTATAGTAACTTTAGCAGAAGGTAATACTATCGACTTAAGTTAAAGGAGGGTTAATATGCCAGTAAAGAATTATAAACCAACTACTAATGCTAGACGTAAGATGAGCGTTCTAGATTTTAATGAAATTACTAAGACTACTCCTGAGAAAAGTCTAGTAGTTCCTTTAAAGAAACGTAGTGGACGTAATAATCAAGGAAGAATTACCGTAAGACATAGAGGTGGAGGCGTTAAACGTCAATATCGTATTATTGATTTTAAACGTAATAAGGATAATATTGAAGGTAGAGTTATAGCTATTGAATATGATCCTAATAGAACCGCTAATATTGCGTTAATTCATTATCAAGATGGAGAAAAAAGCTATATCATAGCACCTAAAGAATTAAAAGTAGGTATGACTATTATGAGTGGTGATAAAGTAGATATTAAGATAGGTAATACTTTACCACTTGGTAATATACCAGTAGGTACTATGGTTCATAATATTGAATTAAAACCTGGTAAAGGTGGAGAGATGGCTAGATCAGCAGGAGCTAGTGCTCAAATATTAGGACGTGAAGATAAATATGTCTTATTAAAACTAGCTAGTGGTGAAACTAGAAAAATATTAGATACATGTCGTGCTACTATTGGTGAAGTTGGTAATGAAGATCACGAATTAGTAGATGTAGGTAAAGCTGGACGTACACGTCATAAAGGTATTAGACCTACCGTACGTGGTTCAGCAATGAATCCAGTCGACCACCCACATGGTGGTGGTGAAGGTAAAGCTCCAATTGGTAGAAAAGGACCACTTACTCCATGGGGTAAACCAGCACTTGGATATAAAACACGTAAAAATAAAAAATCAGATAAACTTATTGTACGTCATCGTGCAAGATAAGAAAGGATGATTTAATTGGCTAGAAGTTTAAAAAAAGGACCTTATGTTTTTGATCGTTTATTAAAAAGAGTTAGGGAATTAAATGAACAAAATAAAAAAGAAGTAATTAAAACATGGTCACGTCGTTCAACAATATTTCCTGAATTTTTAGGTCATACATTTGCCGTCCATAATGGCAAGGAATTTATTCCAGTATATGTTACTGAAGAAATGATTGGACATCGTCTTGGTGAATTTGCACCAACTCGTAAATTTATTGCTCATGGTGGAGGTAAAGCAACCGTTACTACTAATATAAATAGTTAGATATGATAAGGAGGCTAATATATGGAAGCAAGAGCAACTGCAAAGACAGTTAGTATTGCTCCTCAAAAAGCTCGTTTAGTTATCGATTTAATACGCGGTAAACAAGCAGAGGAAGCAGTAGCTATATTAAAAAATATGAATAAAAAAGCAGCAAATTTAATAGAAAAAGTATTACTTTCAGCTATCGCTAATGCCGAAAATAACTTGGGTTTAAAGAAAGAAGATTTATATGTTAAAGAAGCATTAGTTAATGAAGGAGCTACTCTTAAAAGAATTCGTTTTGGATCTAGAACCAATATCGATAAACATTATAGACGAACAAGTCATATCGATGTGGTTGTAGCTACAAAACAATAAACAAAGGAGGTTAACTATGGGACAAAAGGTTAGTCCAATAGGGCTTAGACTCGGTATCAATAAAGATTGGCAATCAAAATGGTATGCAACTAGTAAAGATTATAAGAAATTTTTAAATGCTGATATTAAAATTAGAGAGTATTTACAAAAGAAATTAAAAGATGCTGGGATAAGTAAAATTGAAATAGAAAGAAACGCTAAACGTACTGAAATAATCATCAATACTGCTAAACCAGGTATGGTTATTGGTCGTGGTGGCGAAGAAATTGAAAAATTAAAAAAGGATATCTCTAAATTAATAGATGAAAATGTTCAAATATCAATAGTCGATATTAAGGCACCTGATTTAATAGCTCAATTAGTAGCGGATAGTATTGCTCGTCAAATAGAAAACAGAGTATCTTTCCGTTCGGCTCAAAAACAAGCTATTAGAAAAGCAATGAAAGCTGGAGCAAAAGGTATTAAGACTGTTGTTTCAGGTCGTTTAAATGGCGTCGATATCGCTCGTAAAGAAGGATATACTGAAGGTACTATTCCTCTTCATACTATTCGTGCGGATATTGATTATGCAACTAGTGAAGCTGATACTACCTATGGCAAAATAGGGGTTAAAGTATGGATATATAAAGGAGAAATCCTTCCTCAAAAGAAAGTAAAGGGAGGTAATGACAATGTTGATGCCAGCAAGAAGTAAACATCGTAAGACTCATCGTATTAAACATGAAGGTAAAGCAAAAGGTAATCTTAAACTTCAATTTGGTGATTATGGTTTAATGGCTAAAGAAGGAGCATGGATTACTGCTCAACAAATAGAAGCAGCACGTATTGCGATGACTCGTTATATGAAACGTGGAGGTAAAGTATGGATTAATATTTTTCCTCATATGCCTTTAACTAAAAAACCTTTAGAAACTCGTATGGGTAAAGGTAAGGGTAACCCAGAATTATGGGTAGCCGTAGTTAAAGAAGGCAAAATTATGTTTGAAATAGGTGAAGTAACTGAAGATGTGGCTCGCGAAGCATTAAGATTAGCAGCTCATAAATTACCTATTAGAACTAAGTTTGTTACCAAGGAAGATGGTGGTGATATAAATGAAGGTTAATGAAATAAGAGAACTAACCACTGAAGAAATTATTAAAAAGATTGATGAAACAAAACAAGAATTATTTAACTTGCGTTTCCAACAAGCTACCGGAGCTTTAGAAAAACCTTCACGATTAAGAGAATTAAGAAAATTAGTAGCGAAGATGAAAACCATTATTCGCGAACGCGAAATGGCTAATAAATAGGAAGAGGTTTTTATATGAATGAAAAGAAAAATAAAGAATATATTGGAACAGTTATAAGTGATAAAAACGATAAAACGATTACCGTTTTAGTTGTTACTTATAAGAAAGATCCACTATATGGGAAACGTGTTAAATATTCAAAGAAATATACTGTTCATGATGAACAAAATCAAGCTAAGATTAATGATACTGTTCGTATTGTTGAAACTAGACCATTATCTAAAACTAAACGTTATCGTTTAGCAGAGATAGTAGAAAAAGCTGTCATTATATAATAATGCCCTTTTAGAGAAGGAGGATATGTATGATTCAACCAGAAAGTCGTTTAAAAGTAGCCGATAATTCTGGTGCTCGTGAATTATTAGTTATTCGAGTACTAGGAGGTAGTACTGTTAAAACAGGAAATATTGGTGATATAGTAGTTGGTGCTGTTAAAAAAGCAACACCTAATGGTACAGTAGCTAAAAGTAGTGTTGTCAAAGCTGTTGTTGTTAGAAGTAAATTTGGTTTAAGAAGAGAAGATGGATCTTATATTAAATTTGATGATAATGCTTGTGTTTTAATTAGAGATGATAAGACACCAATAGGTACCCGTGTATTTGGACCTATTGCTAGAGAACTCCGTGATAAAGGATTTGAAAAAATTATATCACTAGCTAAAGAAGTGCTATAAAGGAGGATTAACATGAATATAAAAGTTGGAGATAGAGTAAAAGTAATTGCTGGTAGAGAAAAAGGTAAAGAAGGTAAAGTATCTAAAACTATCAGTAAGAATAATCAAGTAGTTATTGAAAATTTAAATATGGTTAAGAAACATCAGAAACCTGATGGCCAAGGAAATCAAGGCGGAATTATTGAAATAGAAGCACCTATTAATGTTTCTAATGTTAAGATAGTTGATGCTAAGAAAGAAACCAAAAAGGTTAAGAAGACAACTAAGAAAGCTAAGAAACAGTAGTTTGGAAGGAGGGTATATATGAACCACCTAAAAGAAAAATATATTAAAGAAGTAGTTCCAGAATTAATGAAGAAATATCATTATCATTCAGTTATGGAAACCCCAAAACTAGAAAAAATTGTTATTAATATGGGAGTAGGAGATGCTCTACATAATAGTAAATTATTAGATGCCGCAATGGAAGATTTAAGATTAATATCAGGGTTAAAACCGATTGTTACTTATTCTAAAAAGTCAATTGCTGGATTTAAGCTAAGAGAAGGGGCACCTATTGGATGCAAAGTTACCTTACGTGGTAATAGAATGTATACATTCTTAGAAAAATTAATTAGAATTTCACTTCCAAGATCACGTGATTTTAGAGGATTGTCAACTAGATCATTCGATGGAAGAGGAAACTATACGCTAGGTATTAAAGAACAAATAATATTTACCGAAGTAGAATATGATAATATTCTCAAAGTACGTGGAATGGATATCGTTTTTGTAACAACTGCTAAATCTAATGAAGAAGCTCTTGATTTATTAAGCGGAATTGGACTTCCATTCAGAAAATAATAAAAGGGAGGCAATAATATGGCAAAGAAAAGCATGATTATTAAAGCTAAAAGAAAACAAAAATTTAAAGTTCGCGAATATACTCGTTGCGAAAGATGCGGAAGACCAAAAGCAGTTTTAAAGAAATTTGGTCTATGTCGTATCTGTTTTAGAGAATTAGCAAGTAAAGGTCAAATACCAGGCATAAAGAAATCTAGCTGGTAATGAAGGGAGGATAAATATGGTGATAGTAACCGATCCAATCGCAGATATGCTTACTCGTATACGTAATGCTAATGAAATGCGATATAAAGATGTAAAAGTACCCTTTTCTAAAATGAAAGAGGAACTAGCTAAAATATTAAAAGATGAAGGTTTTATTAGAGATTATAAAGTAGATAAAGCTGATAAAGAAGATTTATTAGTATTGTTTCTAAAATATGGTCCTAAACGCGAAAGAGTAATTACTGGTTTAAAACGTATATCAAAACCAGGATTACGTGTATATGCTAAATCAGATCAAGTTCCTAAAGTATTAAATGGTTTAGGAATAGCCGTTATATCAACTTCAAAAGGGATTATGACTGATAAACAAGCTCGTAAAGAACAAATAGGTGGGGAAGTATTAGCATATATTTGGTAAAAATATGAGGAGGTGTCTTGAATGAGTCGTATTGGAAAAAGAATATTAACTATACCTAATGGTGTTACGATAACTCTTGATCATAAAAAGATTATGGTAAAAGGACCTAAAGGTGAGTTGACCCATAATATAGCAGATGATATTAAAGTTAAACAAGAAGATGACACTATTGTTATTGAACGTCCTAATGATATTAAAAGTACTAAACAATTACATGGTACTACTAATGCTATTATTAGTAATATGATTAAAGGTGTTACTGAAGGTTTTAAAAAAGATCTAGAAATTATGGGTGTTGGATATCGTTTTCAAATGAGAGGTAATAAATTAGCTATTAGTGCTGGATATTCTCATGTTGTTGAAATGGATATACCAACTGATATAAAAATTGATCTTGTCAGTAATACTGAATTAACTATTAGTGGTATTGATAAGGAAAAAGTAGGAGAATTTGCAGCTAATATTCGTAAGATAAAGAAACCTGAACCATATAAAGGTAAGGGTATTCGTTATAAAGGTGAACATGTTCGCCATAAAGAAGGTAAAAAAGCTGCTTAATAATAAGTAAAGGAGAGCTTAATATGATAAGAAAAATATCTCGTAATGAAGCACGTAAACAAAGACATGCTAGAATTAGAGACAAAATAAAAGGCACAGCTTTACTTCCAAGACTTTGTGTATTTAGATCTAATAATAATATATTTGCCCAAATAATCGATGATGAAAAAGGCCTAACTTTAGTTAGTGCATCATCAAATGATAAGGAATTAAAGATTAAGAATGGTGGCAATAGCGAAGCTGCACAACAAGTAGGGGAATTAATAGCTGAAAGAGCCAAGAAAGTAAAAATAAAAAAGGTTATATTTGATCGTGGTGGCTATCTATATCATGGCAGAGTTAAGGCTCTAGCCGAAGCTGCTCGTAATAAAGGATTAGAGTTCTAAAAGGAGGGTAAAGATGGAAGATAAAAGAAGAGACCCACAAACTAAAAATTTTGAAGAAGAAGTAGTATCTATCAATCGTGTTACTAAGGTAACTCAAGGTGGGCGTCAATTACGTTTTGCTGCAACAGTTGTTGTTGGAGATAAAAAAGGCCAAGTTGGAATGGGTACTGGTAAAGCTAATGAAGTACCTGATGCTATAAAAAAGGCTATCCAAGAAGCTAATAAAAACTTAATTAAAGTTCATTTGGTAGAAGATCATACTATTTCTCATGAAATAATTGGTAAATGTGGAGCAACTAAAGTATTATTAAAACCAGCTAGTGCTGGTACTGGTGTTATTGCTGGTGGACCAGTTAGATCAGTATTGGAATTAGCAGGTGTTCGTGATATCTTATCTAAAGCTTTTGGATCTAGAACAGCTATTAATATGGTATATGCTACTTTTGATGCTCTAAAATCACTTAAAACAAAAGAAGAAGTAGCCTCTTTAAGAGGAAAAAATCAAGAGGAGTTGTAAGATTATGAAACTAGAACAAATAAAAAGACCTACTGGTGCTAAACATAGTCCTAAGAGAGTAGGACGTGGTGCTGGTAGTGGTTTAGGTAAAACTAGTGGTAGAGGGCATAAAGGTCAAAAAGCTCGTACTGGTGTTAAATTAAGACCATCTTTTGAGGGAGGACAAACACCATTATTTAGACGTGTACCTAAGATTGGTTTTAGTAATGCTAAATTTAAAACTAAATATGCAATTATTAATGTTGAAGATCTAAATAGATTTAAAGAAGGTACAGTTATTACTCCAACTTTATTAAAAGAAGAAGGAATATTAAAACAACAATTAGATGGAGTTAAGATATTAGGTAATGGTACTTTAGATAAAAAGTTAACCGTTCAAGCAAATGTATTTTCTAAAACAGCTAAAGAAAAGATAGAAACAGTAGGTGGAAAAGCTGAGGTGATCTAAATGTTTGCAACTATTATGCAAATACTTAAACCTAATAATAAAGATATAAGAAGAAGAGTAATATTTACACTATTAGTATTAATGGTCTTTTGTATAGGAACTTCAATTAGAGTACCTGGAACCAAAGATATTACTACTAATATTGGATTTTTAGAATTAATTAATGCTATGGGTGGTGGCGCTCTTAAACAATTTTCGATTTTTGCTTTAGGAGTTATGCCATATATCACCGCATCAATTATTATTCAATTATTACAAATGGATGTAGTACCATATCTAGCTGATCTTGCTAAACAAGGCCATGTAGGCCGTAGAAAGATTAATCAAATTACTAGATATACAGGTATTATATTAGCCTTTATGCAAGGCTATGTCTTCTCTTTTGCTTTTATAGGAGGCAATCAATCAGCTCTCGAATATATGCGTGTAGCAATTATATTGACTGCTGGTACAGCTTTCCTATTATGGTTAGGTGATCAGATTACCCAAAAGGGAGTAGGAAATGGTATATCATTAATTATTATGGCTGGTATTATTAGAACTTTACCAACAATGTTTATTGAAACATATAGACAATTAGTAAATATGAGTAGTACCCAACAAATGTTTATTGGTATTATGGCCTTTACTTTATTTGTTATGATCTATTTAGCTATTGTTATAGGTATTATCTTTATTCAGGAAGCTGATCGAAGAATACCAATTCAATATTCAAATAGAACAATAGGAGCTTATGGTAAAGAGCAAAACTATATGCCTATTAGAATAAATTCAGCAGGTGTTATTCCCGTTATCTTTGCATCAACTATAATTTCCGTACCAGCTACAATAGCTCAATTTGCTCGTAATGAACAAATAACCTTATTTGTTCAAAAGTATTTGAGTTATAGTTCGGTAACGGGGTTCTCATTATACTTATTATTAGTTCTATTCTTTGCTTATTTCTATACCTTTATCCAACTTAATCCCGATGAATTATCAAAGAATTTAAGAGATCAAGGAGGATATATTCCAGGTATTAGACCAGGTGAAGAAACAGGAGCTTATATAAAAAAGGTATTATCTAGATTAACTATTGTAGGTGGAGGTTTCTTAATGGTAATAGCAGGATTACCAATTCTCTTTAGAAGTTTTACTAACTTACCTACTAGTGTAACTATTGGAGGTACTGGATTACTTATCGTTGTTGGGGTAGCATTAGAGACCTATAAACAATTAGAAAGTAGTTTAATAAGTAGAACCTATAAAAGAGGTTACAGTCGTCTATGAATAATATAATATTAATTGGACCTCCTGCATCGGGTAAAGGAACCCAAGCTCGTCTAATAAGCGAAAAATACAATATACCTCATATTTCAGTAGGAGCTTTATTAAGAGAAGCTTCACTTCGTAACGATGAGGTAGGTAAATATATAAAAGAAACAATTGATAAAGGAGATTTAGTTAATGAAGATGTCATCAGTGATATCTTAAATCAAAGATTAGTGGCTCCTGATTGTAAAGATGGTTATATCTTAGATGGATATCCAAGAACTTTAGAACAGTTAAAAAGATATCAAACCTTCTTAATTAACAATAATATATCGATAGGTAAAGCTATCTTCTTAGATGTTCCTCGTGATGAAGCCTTAAGGAGAGTAAAAAATAGAGTTACTTGTCCTAAATGTGGTAAGATCTTTGGAGAAATTACTACTCATCATCTCGATCGATGTGATGTTTGTAATACTCCACTATCTAAAAGAGCTGATGATAATGAGGAAACATTTAAGCATCGATATGATATATATATAAATGACACTAAACCATTAATTGATTATTATAAAGAACAAAATATTCTTTATATCATTGATGGTATGATGAGTGAAGAAGATATATTTAATAAAATAATATCAATTATCAATAATTAATGGAGATGATATTATGGTTAATATCAAAACCGATAGTGAAATAGCAATAATGCATCAAGCTGGCCTTATTGTTAATAAAACGCATAAATATTTAAAGCGTTTTATCAAACCAGGTATAACTACTAAAGAATTAGATGAGTTAGCTGAAAAGTTTATTACTGATCATAATGCTTATCCTTCATTTAAGGGTTATAGTGGTTTTCCTAAGGCTATATGTACTTCAATTAATGAACAAGTAGTACATGGTATTCCTGGTAATTATAAATTAACAGATGGCGATATTATCTCAATTGATATTGGAGTCTATTATCGAGGATATCATGGTGATGCTGCATATACCTATAGTGTAGGAAACATTAATAATGATAAGGCATATTTACTGGAGCATACTGAAAAAGCGCTCTATGTGGGCTTAAAATACGTTAAACCGGGTAATTAACTAGGTGATATATCTTACCATATAGGTAAATATGCTAATAACCATAAATTAGGAGTTATAAAAGAATTAGTTGGTCATGGGATAGGAAAAGAATTACATGAACAACCAGATATACCTAATTATGGTGATAAAGATACAGGTATTATTTTACAAGAAGGTATGGTTTTAGCTATCGAACCAATGTTAACGTTTGGTAGTGAAGAAATATGTATAGAACCTGATGGATGGACAATATCAACCAAGGACAATAAACCATCTGCTCATTTCGAACATACAGTAGTTATAACAAAAGATGGTTATAAAATATTAACGGGAGAGTGATGATATGGCTAATAAAGAGGACATTATTGAAATTGAGGGCAAGGTAATCGATGTATTACCTGGTGGTCAATTTAAAGTCGAATTAGAAAATAAACATACTGTAACTGCCCATGTTTCTGGTAAAATACGAATGAATTACATTCGCATCTTACCAGGCGATACAGTAGTAATCGAACTTTCACCATACGATTTAACACGTGGGCGTATAACTTATAGGAAATAATGGAGGGATAATATGAAAGTAAGACCATCAATTAAGAAAATATGTGATAAATGTAAGATAGTTAAAAGAAAAGGTATATTATATGTTATATGTAGTAATCCAAAACATAAACAAAGACAAGGTTAATAGGAGGTAGAGATAATGGCACGTATAAAAGGAATAGATATTCCAAACGAAAAAAGAATAGAGATAGCCCTTACTTATATCTATGGTATAGGTAGAAGTCTATCAAATAAGATATTAAAAGCTGCTAAAGTTGATATTAACAAACGCGCGAAAGATCTAGATAGCGATGAATTAGCTCGTATCTTAGAACAAGTTAATAAATATATGGTTGAAGGAGATCTTCGCCGTGAAGTTAGTATGAATATAAAGACTAAAATGGAAATTGGTTGTTATCAAGGTATTCGTCATAAAAAAGGCTTACCAGTAAGAGGCCAAAGTACTAGAAGTAATGCTAGAACTCGTAAGGGCCGTGGTAAGGTTGTAGCAAATAAAAAGAAAGCAGCTAAATAATGGATATTAAAGGAGGGAAACAATGGCTTATCAATCAAGAAAACGTCGTGTTAAGAAAAATGTTGTTGAAGGTATAGCTCATATTCATTCAACATTCAATAATACCATCGTTACTATAACTGATAATGATGGTAGTACCATAAGTTGGGCAGCAGCAGGAGCTTTAGGGTTTAAAGGTAGTAAAAAAAGTACCCCATATGCGGCTGGCATGTCAGCAGAGGCAGCAGCTAAAGTAGCAGTTGAATCAGGTATGCAAAAAGTCCAAGTAGTTGTTAAAGGATTAGGTCCTGGACGCGAAACAGCAATACGTTCATTACAAACAGCAGGTTTAGAAATTACATCAATCGATGATGTAACTCCTATACCTCATAATGGATGCCGTCCACCAAAGAGACCTCGTAATTAATATTAGAAAAGGAGTGGTTTTAATGATACAATTTGAAAAACCAAGTTATAAAATTACCGAATATATTGAAAACAATAATTATGGTAAATTTGAACTAGAACCTTTAGAAAGAGGTTTTGGAACAACTTTAGGTAATGCTTTAAGAAGAGTAATGTTATCTTCATTACCTGGTAGTGCTATTACTGGAGTAAAAATAGAAGGAGTTCTCCATGAATTTCAAACTATCGATGGAATAGTAGAAGATGTAACAACTATTATTTTAAATTTAAAAGGAATTATCTTAATTAATCATTCAGATGATGAAAAAATAATTCGTTTAAATGTTAAAAAAGAAGGTATTGTAACTGCTAAAGATATCGATAAAGATGCTGATATTGAAATTATTAATCCAGATCATGTTATTGCTACTATCTCTAAAGGTGGAAGCCTTGATATGGAAATGGTAGTTAATAATGGTAGGGGATATATTAGAGCTGAAGAAAATAAAAAATTATTCCAAGATAAAAAAGTTGGATTAATCTCAATGGATTCATTATATTCACCTATTGAAAGAGTAAGTTATGAAGTAGAAAGTGCTCGTGTTGGTCAAGATGAAAGTTATGATAAATTAATTATGCATGTATGGACCAATGGTTCTATAAAACCAGAAGAAGCTTTAGCGTTAGCAGGGCGTATTTTAATCGAACACTTAGAAATTGTAACTGACTTAGATGAAATAGCTGATATGACTGGCTTAATGATCGAAAAAGTCGAAGATCCAAAACAAAAAGCTTTAGAAACTTCAATTGAAGATTTAGATTTATCAGTACGTGCTTATAATTGCTTGAAGAGAGCAGGAATTCATACATTACATGATTTAATTAATAAGAGTCCAATGGAAATGATGAAAATACGTAATTTAGGTAAAAAATCTCTAAAAGAAGTATTAGATAAAGTAAAAGAAATGGGCTTATCTCTTCGTGAAGACGAATAGTAAGGAGGAAATAATATGGCATATAGAAAATTAGGTACTAGAACATCAGAACAAAGAAGAGCGCTTCTTGCTAATTTAACTAGACAAGTTATTATTCATGAAAGTATTAAAACAACTGAACAAAGAGCTAAAGAAGTTAGAAAATTAGTAGCTAAACTTATTTCTTTAGGTAAAAAAGGTACAGTTGAAGCTAGACGTGATGCTGTAGGTATATTGATGAACGATAAAGAAGCTGTTAAAAAGGTATTTACTGATTTAACTAAGAGATATGAAGATCGTCATGGGGGATATACTAGAATATTAAAATTAAGTGAACGTAGAGGTGACGATGCTTTAATCGTTATCTTAGAATTAGTAAAATAAATTTAGATACCACTAAATATTTGTTAGTGGTATTTTTATTATTTTATTTTATGCTATAATACAATTATTGAAAGAGGCGATATGATGAAAGCTTTAATAACTGGAGCATCTAGTGGTATAGGATATCAAATGGCTAGATATTTAGATGAATTAGGTTATGATTTAATATTAGTAGCCAAAGATCAACAACGATTAGAAAAGGTTAAAAAGGATTTTAAAGGAAAAACGAAAATTATTGCATTAGATTTAACTAATGAAGAATCATGTTATGAACTATATAAAGCCGTTACTGATGAACGAATAGATATTCTAATCAATGATGCTGGTTTTGGTTTATTTGGTGATTTCTCTTATACTGATTTAAATAGAGAATTAGAAATGATCGATGTTAATATTAAAGCTGTTCATATTTTAACTAAGTTATTTTTAAAAGATATGATAAGAAGAGATAGAGGCTATATTTTAAATGTGTCATCACTAGCCGCTTTCCAAGCTGGCCCTTTAATGGCTACTTATTATGCTACTAAAGCTTATATTCTAAGGATAACTATGGCTATCTATGAAGAATTAAGAAGAACTAAATCACATGTTAGTATTTCAGCTCTATGTCCAGGGCCAGTTGATACTAGATTTAATGAAGTAGCTAAAGTTAAATTTGCTATTAAAGGTATGTCTAGTAAATATGTAGCCCGTTATGCAATCAATAAAATGTTTAAAAGGCAATTAATTATTATTCCAGGTTTAACTATGAAGTTAACTTATTATTTATCTAAATTAATACCAAAAACTTTACTTCTACGTATTACTTATAATATTCAAAGAAGAAAACAAAAAAAATAAAACAATAGATAAAATATCTATTGTTTTGTTTGTTAAATAAGCATATTTTTAGTATAATATAAGTTAAATGGGGGTGACCTACTAATGGATATAATAAAGATTAACCAATTAAATTTTCATTATGGTAAGATGAAAATTATCGATAATTTAGATTTAAATGTTGAGCAAGGTGAATGGTTATCAATAGTAGGTCCAAATGGTAGTGGTAAGAGTACTTTAATTAGAATATTAATAGGGTTATTAGAGGTAGATAGTGATATTATTATCGATGACTTAATTTTAAATAAAGAGAATATAATGGAAATAAGAAAGATAGTAGGGGTTATATTTGAAAATCCTAATAATCAATTTATAGGAGCAACAGTCAGAGATGATATAGCATTTGGTTTAGAAAATTTAAATATCCACCCTCAAGATATAATAAAAAAAATTGATAAGGTAGCTAAATCATTGGATATAGATAATCTTTTAGATAAAGAACCACACAAATTAAGTGGTGGTGAAAAACAAAAAGTAATCTTAGCATCTATCTTAGTATTAGAACCTAAGATTATTATCTTAGATGAAGCGTTAGCGATGATTGATCCTATCGATAAAGAGGGAATATTAAAGTTATTAAAGAAAATAAATAAGAAACAAAAGATTACTATTATTAATGCTACTAACGATTTAGAAGATACATTATATGGAGATAGAATAGTAGTATTAAAGAAAGGTAGTAAGTTATTAGAAGGTAAGACAATAGAGATATTAATACAAGATAAGATATTAACTAGATTGGGTTTAGAATTACCTTTTATGATCGATCTATCTATTAAATTAAAGTTTTATAATTTGATCGATGAAGTTATTACCGATATGGATCAAATGATAAATATTTTATGGAAATAATATGAGGTGTTAATATGAATTTTATCGATGTTATTATTATACTTTATCTCTTAATAGCCGGTTATATTGGTTATAAGAGAGGTTTTTTTAAAGAACTATATAGTATATTAATAGTTATCCTATCCATTCTATTTAGTTTTTTAACAGCCAATATAGTAGGTAGACTAGTCCTCAATATGATAAATTTAGAAGGTATAAAGGATAATCAAGCCTATGGACTTTTAGAAAATCAATTAGCCTCTTATATTGGTTTAATTGTATCTTATTTCCTTATCTATTTTATTTTGAAATTAGTGGTAGCTATTTTAATTAAGAAAAAGATCTTACCAACTAATCTAGAATATTTTAGATATGGTGGTACTATTATTCATATTTTAGAAACTTTATTTACCATTAGTATTATGGGATTTGTTCTTAGTTTTGGTAGTTATATAAATCAAGATTATTATAGTAGATCACTTTTAATAAAACCAATCTACAGACTTAATTTTCCACTATATAATTATGGTATTAAATTACATGAAATAATAGATAATGGTATTGATATAGCTAATCGTATAGATCAATATCGAGAAGATCCATCACAATTATTTACCGACCCCAAGAGTACAGAAACAATAAAATTATTATATGAAACCGGCATAATTAATGATGATTTAATTGTTGAAAGTAGTAAAGAATTATTTAAAAATACTAATTCTGAAGAAGTAAAGCTTAATAAAAAGGATCTTAATAAATTACAAGCGGATGAAAAATTTCAATACTTTAAGAATCTATATGACGAAGGGGTTGTCACTGAGAAACTATTGCGTCGAATAGTAACAGAAAATAATCTAACTAATTTTGATATTGATGGTTTAATAGAATTGCTTGAAGAATAGAAAAACAATGGTGGTGAATTTATGGAAGTAATCTTAAATAATGTCAGTTATACCCATCAACCCAATACTTCATTAGCACATGAAGTATTAAAAGATTTAAATATTAAGATAGAAACGAAAAAAATCAATGCCATTATTGGACCTAATGGCAGTGGGAAAACAACTCTTTTAGAGCTTATTAATGCTCTATTACTTCCGACTAGAGGTACTATTAATGTTGGTGAATATATTTTAGGTAATAAACCAAATAAACAAAGCTTAAAACTATTAAGATTTAATGTTGGTCTAGTATTTCAATTCCCCGAAGAACAATTCTTTCAAACTACGGTAAGACAAGAAATAGAATTCAGTATGAAATATTTTAATTATAAGATAGATAAAATAGATGAACGAGTAAACCAAGCCCTACAGATGGTAGGATTAGATTCTTCATTTCTTGATCGTAATCCTTTTGAATTAAGTAGTGGCGAAAAAAGAAAGGTTGCTATTGCCTCTATTTTAGTGTTCAATCCCCAAATTATTATTTTAGATGAACCAACAGTAGGTTTAGATAATAAAGGAAAGAAAACATTAATACAGTTAATTAGAAGATTAAAATATTTTTATGATAAGACAATAATAGTTGTCAGCCACGATATTGATATGCTTTATAAGATAGTCGACAATATTATTGTTTTAAAAGATGGACAAGTATTATGTAGTGGTACGCGATATGAAGTATTTGAAAATATTGAATTATTGACGAAAAATAATATTATTATTCCGAAAATAGTTCAATTTACTAATAAAGTATATAGGGAAAAGGGATTCAATTTGGGTAAATATTATGAAATTAATGATCTTATAAAGATGATATATAAACATGTTCAATAATATCATAATTGGTACCTATTACCCAATCAAATCCCTAATCCATAATTTAAATACTATAAATAAAATAATTTGTACTTTTATTTTCTTATTAATGATTTTAATAACCCAAAATATATGGTTATTATTAGCTCTTAGTATTTTTACTATCATATTAATAATTATATCTAATGTGCCGATAAGATATTATCTTAATGGTATCAATAGTTTTAAGTTATTAATTTTAATAATCTTTATTTTTGATTATCTATTTACTAATAATATTTTAGTAGCCGTTAATTCAGTATTAAGAATAATGCTGATTGTTACTTATACTTCAATTCTAATGTTTACTACTAAACCTAATGAAATAACCTATGGTTTAGAAAGAATATTTATGCCGTTAAAATACTTTAAAATACCAATTAAAGCCTTAGCTTTATCGCTATCATTAGCGCTACAGTTTATTCCTACTATTTTTGAACAAGCTAATAAGATATTGAAATCACAAGCAAGCCGTGGAATTGATTTTAAATATGCTAATATTAAAGGTAAAATAACCGCTTTATCAACTATGTTAATACCAATGTTTATTTTATCTTTTAAAAGAGCCGATGATTTAGCAGATGCTATGATAGTAAGGCTATATGGTTATGATAAGAAGAGAAGTAATTATCATATTAGTAGATGGACTGAATGTGATAACACTATAGTTATAGTCCATATGGCAATATTAATAATTGTTATATTTAGTGAGGTAAGCCTATGAAGAGATATTTAATGATATTTAGTTATGATGGTACTAATTATAAAGGCTATCAAAAACAACCAAAACAGAAAACAGTTCAAGGGGAGCTAGAAAAAGCTTTAAAAAAGATTAATAATAATCAAAAGGTAGAAGTAGTAGCATCAGGAAGAACTGATGCTGGAGTTCATGCTTTAAATCAGAAAGCTCATTTTGATTTAGATATGGAAATTACTACTGATAAGTTAAGAATGGGATTAAATTCTTTAATCCCTAACGATATTTATATAAAATCAATCGAAGAAGTAGCTAAAACATTTCATGCCAGATTTAATGTTAAAGCTAAAGAATATATTTATATTATTAATTTAGGTGAATATAATCCTTTAGAACGTAATTATGTATATCAATATAATAAATCTTTAGATATTGTGGCTATTGAAAGAGCCATGAAATATTTGGAAGGTGAACATGATTTTCGATCATTTACCTCAACAGATGAAGAAAAAGAAGATTATATTAGAGTTATTGCGCAAACTAATTTAATTAGAGATATTAGAGATAATAATAAAATAACCTTAGTTTTTGTTGGTACCGGTTTCTTAAAATATATGGTTAGAAATATGGTCGGCACTTTAATTCAAGTAGGAGAAGGAAAAAGAAAGAGCGAAGATATTATCGAGGTATTAAAGAAGAAAGATCGTAGGTCAGCAGGCGTAACAGCTGAACCTCAAGGGTTATATTTAAAAAATGTTTATTATTAAAATAATTAACTTTTAAAGATCAAATGAGTATATTAAAAATATATTAAAATATACATAATTCGTTGACATTACAACAAAAATTAAGTATAATTTAACCTGGTACGTTTTTTCTTATACCCACAAAGAGTAAACAGTGGGAATGTTTACTCAATATAAGAAAGGAAAGATTTAAATGAGTACATTTATGCAAAAAAAGGAAGATGTTACTCGTAAATGGTATATTATTGATGCTACCGATATGGTATTAGGTAGATTAGCAACAAAAGCAGCAACTATTTTACGTGGTAAACATAAACCAACTTATACTCCTCATGTTGATTGTGGAGATAATGTTATCGTTATTAATGCTAGTAAAGTTAATTTAACTGGCAATAAGTTAGAAAAAAAGGAATACTATGATCATAGTAGACATCCTGGTGGTTTAAGAGTAAGACTAGCGAAAGAAATGAAAGCAAAATATCCAATGGAAATGGTTGAAAGAGCTATCGTAGGTATGTTACCTAAAGGTAGATTAGGTAGAGCAATGGCTAAGAAATTATTTGTCTATGAAGGTAGTGAACATCCTCATGAAGCTCAAAAACCAGAGATATTAAATTTAGATAAACAAGGAGAAGATATAAATGGCTAATAAAAAGATTTATACTGGTACTGGTCGTCGTAAACAAGCAGTAGCTAGAGTAAGAATGACTAGTGGTAGTGGAAAAATTATTGTTAATGGTATAGATGTTAATAAATATTTTCCATATCCAACCCTTGTTATGGATTTAACTCAACCATTAGATATTACTAAAACTAGAGAAGCATTCGATATCGAAGCAACTGTTAAAGGTGGCGGTTTCTCTGGTCAAACTGGAGCTATACGTTTAGGTATTGCTAGAGCTTTATTAGAATATGATCAAAATACTGATCCTAATTCTGATACTAGTTTTAGAAGAATATTAAAAAAAGAAGGATTTATTACTAGAGATCCTAGAATTAAAGAACGTAAAAAACCAGGGCTTAAAAAAGCTCGTCGTGCACCACAATTCTCAAAACGATAAAATATAAAAAACTTTGCAATAGCAAAGTTTTTTTGTTTATATATTATTAATTAAAATTAATAACTATGGTATACTTATAATAATAGTGGAGGATATATGAAAAAGAATGGATTTACTTTAGTTGAATTATTAGCTGTTATTGTTATTTTGGCTATTATATTAGTTATAGCTCTTCCAGTAGTAGTTAATCGTATTAGTCAATCAAAAGATGATCTATATGATAGACAATTACAATTAATTATTAAAGCAGCTGAAGATTATAAATTATTATATGAAAAAGATATAGTATGGGTAGGAAACTATGCTGAAATATATCTTAAAGATTTACAAGATGCCGGGTTACTTTCTGATCCATTAGAAGATCCTAGAGGAGGGAATTTTGATAATAGTAAACCTGGGGGATACAAAGTATTAATTACTGCTATTGGAGGAGATGAATCTACTTATCAAGTAATATTACCCGGTTCAGATGATAATTTTCCATCTAAATTGGTATATGGTGGTAGTTCTTATGATATCTTTAAAAATATAATTAGAATAACTGATGGATATGTAGTAGTAGGGCAAAGTTATTCAACAGATGGTGATTTAACAGGATTAAATAAAGGATATGGTGATGCTATAATAGTTAAATATGATACTCTAGGAAATATAGTATGGAAGAAGAATTATGGTGGTAGTAACGATGAAATTTTTTATGGAGTAATTGAAGTTAGTGATGGATATGTAGTGGTAGGAACTAGTAATTCAAATGATGGTGATTTAACTGGATTATACATAGGTGGTTATGATGCCATAATAGCTAAATATGATACGTCAGGCAATATAGTATGGAAGAAAAATTATGGTGGTTATTACGGAAATGATTATTTTTATGGGATTACTCAAACAACTGATGGATATGTGGTTGTTGGAGAAAGTAATTCAGTTGACGGTGATTTAACAGGAATAGCTAAGGGTAGTAAAGACGCTATAATAGTTAAATATAATACATCAGGAAATATAGTATGGAAAAGAAACTTTGGTGGTACATATGATGAAACATTTTGGAATATAGCAAAAACTACAGATGGTTATATAGCTGTAGGGAATAGTGGTTCAACAGATCTTAATTTAACTGGATTAAATAAAGGATCTATTGATGCTATAATAGTTAAATATGATGAATTAGGTAACATAAAATGGAATAAAAATTATGGCGGTAGTAGTGTTGAATATTTTTATGGGATAATTAAAGTAATTGATGGATACGTAGCGGTAGGTTCCAGTCAGTCAACAAACGGTGATTTAACAGGGGTAAATAAAGGCTCAACTGATGCTATAATAGTCAAATATGATTTATCAGGTAATGTAGTATGGAAAAAGAATTATGGCGGTACTAATATAGATATTTTTAATAATATTTCACAAATGGCAGATGGTATTATAGCAGTAGGTAAAAGCAATTCAACTGATGTTGATCTAATTGGATTAAATAAAGGCGTCTACGATGCTATAGCAGTGAAATATGATTCTTCAGGTAATATATTGTGGAAAAAGAATTATGGTGGTAATAATAATGATAATTTTCAAGGAATTGTCGGGAAAATTACTGTAGGTGACAGTTATTCAATAGATGGTGATTTAGCTGGATTAAATAAAGGGTATACTGATGCAATTATATTTTCAACTGAATAATATATATTTAACTTTTACTTAATATACTAGTATTAGGATAGTAATGATTTATTATTTGACGATAGCTATATCCTTCTTTAGCCATACCATTAGCACCAAATTGACTCATCCCAACACCATGACCATATCCTGTAGTAGTAAAGACAATATTACCATCTTGGATATTGATATCAAAATCAGCTGATCTTAACCCAAATAGATCTCTAATATCAATACCCGAATATATTTCATGATCAATAGCTATTTCATTTATGCGTTCGCCTGTTGTTTTAGACACAACTTTAACTTCAGTATCTTGATTAAAATCAATTCCTAATATTTTAGATACTTCTCCAAATGATATATTTTGGGTTCGTTCATAAGTAGGAGCATTTAAATCCCAATGACTATCAACACTTTTTAAATAAGGGAAACTCCCCCCCCAAACATATATTGGATCTTCAGTTTGTCCATTACTTGTAGAATGATATACGGCATCGATATAATAATTGTTATATGCAATATACTGACCTTTAGTGCTTTCCACAGCACTTTTTATTTTATTATAATAAGTATTAAAACTAGAGTCCCACATAGTTTTTAATTGATTAATATCTTTATAATTTTGATTAGCGCTAGTGTCAGCAATGACTTTATTTTCAGCTACTCTTTTTAAAGCATAAGTTCTAGCTGCTAAACTTTGAGCTTTTAAAGCTTCAGGATGAAAAGAAGCGGGCATTTCAGCAGCAACTACGCCAATAACGTAGTCTTCTAATGCAATTTGTTGAACTGTGCCATTATAACGGTATAAAGTAATAGTAATAGCTTTTTCTTGTGGTGTTTTAACTATAGGTTTCTGTTCAACTGTGATATTTTCTTTAGGAGTAACTGCCTTTGGGGCGGTATCCTTTTTAGGAGTAACAGTTTTAGGTGTAATAACTTTTTTAGGAACTGTTACTTTTGGTGTTACTTCTTCTTTTGGTTGCTCTGTCTTGGCTTTTTCCACTTTAACATGTTCCCAATAATTATTACTATAAGCATATTTAAAATTACTCTGTTCAATAGCTATTGGATTCATGATATCACTTAAAATAACAGTACCTACTAATAGACCATCTAATATTAAATAAACCATTTTACCTTTAAACTTTATTTTATGTTCTTTAATAAAATCGGTTATGGCATTATAAATATTTCTTTTTTTCTTTTTCCCTTCTTTGACTTGAAGAAATTCTTTACTAAATTCATAATCTTCATTAATGTATAAAAAGAGACATTCTTTATCATTTATTTTTCTAATTTCATACTTATTAAACATTTACTTCCACCTATATTTAGTATCTAAATATAGAGCAATTTAATACTAAAAAAACCACATAAGTGGTTTAAAATTCAAAATATTGTAGCTTTTGTTTTTCGACACATGGTTTACCAGTTATATATGATATATCTAAGAAAGTATTATCTAATGATCTAGGAGTTTTATTATCATATAAAACTTTATTTACTTTATCGATCATTGTTAAACATTTTTGAATACTAATACGATACAATTCAATAAATGATAAGTCATATGTTTGTTCTTCATCAACTGGATGATGCCAAATATTTTTTTCTAAATTTAAATAATATATTTGTTTCTTATGATGAATATGGTAAGAAATATTTTCTAATCGATCGATCGATTTAGGTAATAATTTATCAATTAAATGATATTTTAATTTTTTAATACCTTTGGGATCATATTTAAAAAGATAGAAAGTTGATTTCATCTTCTTAATTGCCTTTAAATATATATTAGCAATATTATTATAATCATATGTTACTTTAAATACTTCATCAATAGTATTTTTTAAATTATCGGAAAAAGAATCAACATTAAAACAAAAATTGTGAACTTTAAAATCTTTTGGTTTAATACCTTCTTTAGTATAGATCATATAAGCGTCTATATACATTTCCATACTGCGATGTAGCCCATTATATTTATAAGTTATCTTTCTTTTTCGATTAAAGACACCTGTTTTATAAAAAATATATGGATGAACAGTAGTATCTAAAGCATAATGCATAATAAAACCATATAAAAAAGCTATTACTTCTGGTTTTTTCTCTAATTTATTATTTTTGATATATTTAATTAAATTAATAAAGAAATCTTTAGTTTTATGGCGATGTATATACTTACCTAATTCTTTTATCTTTTTTGTTTGCCTTAAATTAATATTGTTATAAAAATATAATATATCTCCACCTTGAGCAAAGGTTTTTAAATATTCGATATTGTTTTTTAGTCTTTTCTTGGTTTTATTATCTAAATTATCATAGACATCTAAGGCGAAATAGGCATGAGTAATCGTACTAGGCATAAATAACACTCCTTATTGATATATAGATTATACCATATTATTAATTAAAGATAGAAAAAATAATGGATTATGATATAATCAATAATAGGTGATGGATGTGGGCGCAAAAGAGTTCAAAACTTTAGAAGAGCAGATTCAAATATTAAAATCAAAAGGTTTAACAATAGATGATGAAGAATACGCTAAACAGATTTTATTAAGAGAAAATTATTTCTTTTTAATGGGATATCGACATGTTTTTTTAAGATCTCCAGTCGATAAAAGATATATCGAAGGAGTAACATTTAATGAATTATATTCATTATTTGTTTTCGATAGAAGTTTCCGTAATATTATTTTTAAGAACTTATTAATTATTGAAAATAATATGAAATCAATTGTTAGCTATCAACTATCTAAAAAATATGGTTATAAAGAAAAAGATTATTTAAGGCCCCAGAACTTTACTGATGAGTCTTATAAAGTAAGAAGAGTTAACGATTTAATAAGGAAAATGAGAAGACAAATTAGAGTTAACGGCCGCCAGCATGTTGCTACTATGCATTATCTAGATAATTATGGTTATGTTCCTCTTTGGGTTTTAGTAAAAGTATTATCTTTTGGTATAATTAGTGAGCTTTATTCTATATTAAAGAAAGAGGACCAAATTGCTATAGCTGAATATTACAATTTAGATGTAAATACTTTAACTACTTATTTATCAATATTAGCTAATTATCGTAATTTATGTGCTCATGAAGATATATTATATGAAAACAAAACCCAAAAGTTAATTAGTGATACTGAGTATCATCGCCAATTAAAAATACCACTGACTGATGATGAATATATCTATGGTAAGAATGATCTTTTTGCTTTAATAATTATTATGAAATCAATGTTAAGAAAGAATGAATTTAGTAGAATGATCAATGATATAGATATGGAATTAGAATTATTAGCAACTAATATTAGGACCATACCTTTTACTAAAATATTAGATAGAATGGGATTTCCAGTTAATTGGATTGAAATAGCGCAATAGAAAAGGTGATATTATGAAACAAAAAATAGTATTATTTTTATTAATAATTATAACTTTTTTAGCGGGTGGATTATTTACTTATGTAGTAGTTATCCATGGTGCTGAAATAAAATCAGATAAAGAAACTGTTATTATTGATGAAAAGGGTATTAGTGAATCAGTTAATAAAATATATGATGCAGTAGTGCTAATTGAATCTTATAAAGGTATCCAAGTAGTAAGTACTGGTACTGGATTTGTATATAAAACTGATAATAAATATGGTTATATCATTACTAATGAACATGTTATATCAGGAGCAAGTAAAATTGATATCACTTTTTATAATGGTGATAAAGCAACAGGTACTCTACTTGGTAGTGATGTTTTTGCTGATATTGCCGTATTATCTGTCGATCTTAAACATGTTATAAAAATAGCCAGTTTAGGTAAAAGTACAGCTCTTAAACTAGGAGAAACAGTATTTACGGTTGGTACTCCAATAGCTAATGAATATATGGGTACTGTTACTAGAGGTATTATATCTGGTAAGAATAGAATGGTCAGTGTCAGTGTTACTGGCGAAAGTGATGATTGGATAATGGAGGTATTACAGACTGATGCTGCTATTAACCCTGGTAATAGTGGAGGGCCTTTAGTTAATATTAATGGTGAAGTAGTAGGTATTAATTCGTTAAAATTTGTTAAACAAGAAATAGAGGGTATGGGTTTTGCTATTCCAATAGAAACAGCTATGGCCCATATTGAAAAACTAGAAAAAGGCCAAAAGATTGCTAGACCACTTTTAGGAGTACAATTTATTGATGTAGCTGATACTTTAGGATTATATCGAGAAGGTATAACGCTAGCAGCTGATATTAAACAAGGAGCTGTTATTGCAAAGGTAATAGATGGCACCCCGGCTGCTACTGGCGGATTAAAAAAAGGTGATGTTATTACCAAAATAGGTGATACAGAATTAAAAAATCAAGCCTATTTAAGGTATTGCTTATATAAATATGATATAGGTGATACGATTGATATAACTTTTTACCGCGGAAAAGATTTAAAAACTATTAAAGTAAAGCTAAATCAAGAATATAAATAAGGAACATAAAATGTTCCTTTTTTTGTACCTAATCATATAGTCATGAATACTATATAATAAAAGGAGAGATGTTTATGAAAGAAGATGAAGATGACCTAAGGGTTATTGATCCAGGATCAGTAGTAGTGGATGCTGGACATGGAGGAGTAGATCCGGGAGCGGTTGTCGGTAATTTAATTGAAAAAGATTTTGATTTAAGAGTTTCTAATTATATGGCAAATAGATTTAGAGAGTTAGGTATACCAGTAGCCGAAACTAGAACGACTGATGAAACTTTAACTCCTGAAGAAAGAGTAAAGAGAGTTTTAGATGCTTTTGGTAATAAATCAAATGTTATTGTCTTAATTAACCATATGAATGCTGGAGGCGGAGAAGGGGCAGAAGTAATATATGCCTTAAGAAACAATGATACTTTAGCGCGATTAATATTAAATAATAT
>JBJKSD010000007.1:0-9539 GCA_046704245.1 Bacilli bacterium | reverse complement strand
TTTCTAATCTAGCAATAAAATCTTTACCACCACTACGAGCTTCTTTTAATTCATCTATTTCTTTATTATAACCAGCTTTTATTAAATATCCTTCTTTAATACTAATAGGAGGTTCTTCATAGATACTATCATCTAATAACTGATATAGTTTAGCTAAAGATTCTAACCTCTTACCAAATTTTAATTGTTTTAAAATACGATTAATATCCGGTAATACTTTTAATGAACTTTTTAACTGTAATAAATCTCTAGCATTAGCATTACCATATGCAATCCGACCACTCAATCTTTCTAAATCATATACTTCATATAATAAAGCTTTTAATTCTTCTTTTAAAATAAATTCATTTAATAATGTTTCAACCACATTATAACGATTATTAATTTCTTTACTATCAATTAGCGGATTTTCAATCCAATTCTTTAACATCCTAGAACCCATAGCAGTTTTAGTCTTATCTAATAACCATAGTAAAGAATAATTACGTTCTCTTAATCTAATAGTTTCAGTAAGCTCTAAATTTCGTTTTGTATATACATCCATCTGTAAATATTGATTTAGATCTTTAACCATAACTTTTTGTAAATGGGATAAAGATCTTTTTTGAGTGTCTTCTAAATATCCAAGTAAGTGTTTAACCGTAGATATATATCTAACATCTTTTAAATGACTATATAATGATTTATAACTTGGATTATTATTTTCACCATCATAGATAGATATTGATAAGTGATATTGATTCTTTAAAATATTAATAATCTTCTTATCTATATCATCACTTAATATTACTTCTTTTAATCCAATATTTAATGTTTCAAAGATTAATGTATGTTCATTATGTTCGATTAATAATACATTAAATTCGCCCGTTGATATATCAGTATAACTAATACCATAAGCATGTTTAAAATCAATAACATTACCAATAAAATTATTTTCATTCTCATCTAGATAACTAGATTCCATAATAGTACCCTTACTAATTACTTGTATAACTTCTCTTTTAACTAATCCTTTAGCTTCTTTAGGATCTTCTACTTGCTCACAAATAGCTACCTTATAACCTTTTTCTAATAATTTATCAATATAGGTATTAGCAGCATGAAAAGGTATACCACACATTGGAATACGTTCATCTAAACCAGCATTACGCCCTGTTAAAGCTATTTCTAATTCACGTGATGCCGTAATACCATCTTCAAAAAACATTTCATAGAAATCACCTAAGCGATATAATAAAATAACATCTTCATAATTATCTTTTATGTCCATATATTGACGCATCATAGGTGTTAATTCATTGCGATCTACTTCATTACGTTTCATTTATACCACCAATTAAATTATATCATGGATATGGTGTGTTATAAAGTGTTTTAATTGACCTATTTATCATTTTATGATATTATATATCCCATTATTTTGGGAGGTGCAGCATGAATATAAGAGGTAATTATATAACTTTTTATTCTAAAAAGTTAAAAGATTTAACACTTACATTTACTTTAATTAGTGATGTACATTTTCATGGTGCATTCAATCAAACATTACTCTATCAAATACACGATAAAGTACAGAATGATACTCCAAATTTTATTTGTATCCCTGGAGATTTATTAGATCAAAGCTCAGTATTAAAAGATAAAAATACCTTACAAGAATTATTATATTGGTTAGCAGCACTACAAGAGATTGCACCAGTAATAATTAGCGAAGGTAATCACGATATATCAAGCAAAAAACACGTATGGGTAAATGAAGCAAGTTATAAATTGCGTGATAAAGTTAGTAAATTAGGCAACACCATTTTATTACATGATGGTGAAAGAAATCATCGTCATGATGATTCAATCTTACCGGTTTCTTTTATTGGATTTAATCCATCATTTAAATGGTATCATGATGGTGAAAAACCAGTATATTTTGCTGATGAATTTAACAATGAATTTAATGATGAGATACTAAATTCAGGCAGATTAAATATTTTATTAACTCATCCACCACGAGGGATAATATACAATGGTAAACTAGCTGATATTGATTTTTTAAAGAATGTTGATCTTATACTTACTGGTCATATGCATTCAGCCGCTATGCCAAGATGTCTTCAACAATTTAGCCAAAAGAATCACAAAGGAATAATTGGACCCCACGGATTAATATTACCAAAAGATGCATACGGTGTTTATCACGAAGAACAATCAGAAAAATTAATAGTTATATCTGATGGTATTACTAAATTACCTTTAAGTAATGGTGTACTATCAATATGTGATAGAATGTTTGCTCATGATGTATATAACATAACGATTAAACCAAGAACTATGGTTGAAGATAACATAGAACCTAGTTATGTTAGTGACAACCATATTTATAGAATTAAAAAATGTCAATAAAAAGACATTTTTTAAAACTTGAAACTAACATAAAAAAGTGATATAATACTAAACCGTTCAACTTGAGGAGGATTTTATGAAATTAGATTTTATATTTACAGTTAACCCATATGTATTAGCATATCTATTACTTAGAAATGATATTGATTATGAAGATGACATACATCAAGTAAGATCAATACAAAGTGAATTTAAGGAGAAACACCATAAAATTTATAGTATGGCTCGTTCAAAATTAACCTTTCCTGAATTTAATAATGCCTTAACAAGACGCCAAATAGATATTTTTGAAGGATTAATAGAAACTGATATCATGGCTAAATTATATGATGATGCTATGAAACATAAAGAATTTATGGAAACAAATTGGCAACAACATAAAGATCAAGTTAATAAAAACCTTTCTGATATTCTTCGTATTAAAACAAAACCTGAAACTAACATTATTGTAGTTAGTCCTCAGATGCAAGAAATATCTTATACTCCAGTACCATTTAATCCATATATTTTTATTGGACGTTATGATCAAGAAGATAATCCACAAGCAAATATAAGTTATTTAGTCTTCGAATATTTACAAACACTATATAATCCTATAATAGGGAAAAATTATCGAAATCGTGAAACAATACAAGCTATTATGGCTGTAATTGCTTTTCGTGAATTACCTAAAAGATTATATGGTGATAGAAATTTTGATTTTAGTGCATCTGCTGAATTTAAAGATAGGTGTGATGCTATCCAACCATTATTTGATAAATACCTAGAAGATGATAACCAAAATATATATCAATTTGTTAATAATATATTTCAAAACAATGAAATCACTAATATGAGTGGTTCAAATCATCAACCAAAACAGAAAATAAAAGAGCAATAACATGCTCTTTTTTATTACATTATTTCTAGATAATTTAAGGCATCTTTAAAAGTAGATATACCAATGATATTGATCTTGTATTTATTTTTACTTTTTAAATGAATAGCTTCTTGGTAATTATCGCCATTAGGTACAAAAAAGATATCAGCTTTTTCATTTACTGCTCCTTTTAACTTATATTCTATACCACTGATAGATCCTACATTGCCATCTATATCAATAGTACCAGTTCCAACAATAATTTTACCTTTAGTAATATCTTTAGGTGTTAATTTATTATATATCGTTAATGCTAGCATTAACCCGCCAGATGGGCCTGATTCTTCATTGGAGAAATTATACGTTATCTTAGGTATGGTTTCATATTCAATTTTAGGTATTATATATATTCCTGTTATTTTACTTCCCTGATAATTTATTACTTTAATCTTTTTATTTATTACTTTATGATCATAAGTTTTAACTTTAATAAATAGTGTATCGCCATATTTACTCTTATCTATTATGTTCATATATTCTTTTAAATCATTAATTTTTTTATTATTGATAGTTAATATTTCATCTCTATTTTTTAAATCAGTAATAGCTATTTTATCGACATATACAATAAAAAATCTTTTACTTAAAATAGTTACTTGCTTATTTAATTTTTGATACGCTACAATGGTAGCATTTTGAATTGAATCATCTAAAAATAATTTATTGCGATAATCAACATCTTCTTTAGTTTCATTTGTAGTTATCTGCCCCCCTCTTTTTATTAGATCCCAGTTAGGAATGACATAAGATAATAACACGGTTGGTATAGTTCCTTTCAATTCATTGACATATGAAAAATTAAAACTACCTTTAGCCGAATATTCATGATCTAAACTAACTTTATTATCAATATCAATAATTCCTCCTGCTGTATATATTGAGTAAGGTAAGGGATATGTAAATAAGATATATATTATTATTAACCCAATAATAAGACGATAGTTTTCTTTTATATATCTTTTTATTTTTTCATATAATTGATTAAACAAATATATCAACTCTTCTCTACATTTAATTATAAAGATTAAAGGTGAAATTATGAAAAAAAAACTTAATACTATTTTAATTATTGGTATTATTTTATTCATGGGTTATGAAATGTTAACACAATCTAAAAGTGTCCTAGAATCCATGACTTTTTCTTTTCAAATATGGATAGATAATATATTTCCTACTTTGTTTCCTTTTTTTGTTTTATCAGAATTATTAATTAATTTTGGTTTTGTTGATTTTTTAGGAGAATTATTAAATCCACTAATGTATAAAATATTTAGAATTAAAGGTGAAACAGGTTTTGTTTTTGCTTTAAGTATGATATCGGGATTTCCTAGTGGTGCCAAATTCAGTCGAGAACTATATAATCAAAATCTTATTAATGAAGAAGAAGCTAGTAAATTAATTACCTTTTGTCATTTTGCTAATCCTATGTTCATTATAGGTACTATTGCTGTATCATTTTTAAATAATGCTGAGGTTGGTATTCTGATATTAAGTATTCATTTTCTAACTAATATTATTATTGGATTAATCTTTAGAAATTATTATGTTAGTGATTTTAAATATCAGAAAGTATCTTTAATCAAAGCCTTTAATAAAATGCATCATAAAAGGATTAATAATCCTAAAAATTTTGGTCAAATAATTACTAGTTCATTAATTAATGCTATTAACACTTTATTATTAATTTTAGGAGTCGTTTCGATGTTTTTAATTATAACTACTATTATTAATAATAATTTAAATTTTAACCCATATACACAGGCAATAATTAATGGCACATTTGAAATGACTCAAGGATTAAAATATGTTAGTATGCTCGATTTCCCATTAAAAATAAAAGCCCTCCTATCAACTATGTTTATTTCTTTTGGAGGGTTAAGTGTTCATATGCAAGTTGTAAGTATGATCAGTGATACAAAAATAAAATATTTGCCATTTTTAACAGCCAGAATATTACATGCCTCAATTGCAGGTATATTAATCTATTTTTTATTTGATATATGGGTACTATTTATTTAATGCTACTGGTGTTATAGGAGTATTGGTATTATAAGGATGAGCTATATTAATACCAAAGTCTCCTTCTACATCAACATGTTCAATTGGCACTTTAATTACTAATATAGCATTATTTCGATTAGTATAAGTATCATTTAATATTACAGTATCTACTTTATATGGAATAACAAAATAACTATCAGTAACTAAATTATAGGTTGAATCACCATATTTAATACTATTATTAGTCGTATCAATAATAAACCTTTTAGTTAGTCCAGAAGCATAATTAAAATCATAGCATCCAGTACCACAATCTATTTTATTAACAAACTTATCATTAAATAAATCATATTCTATTTCTTGGGTAACAGCATTTTTTAAATCAACTAGTTTACTTTCAATATTAGCTAGTTGTCTACGATCTCTAATATCAAACATAGTTGTAAATAAGAAATAACTAATTATTATTAAGAAAACAAAGCCAATTAATAATTCAAAGACTGAAAACCCTCTATTATTTTTCATATTTTATCCCTACTATAAAAATTATTTCTAATTATATAATGTTCATAATCATTAAAAGTATTATTTAATTAATTACATATGAGATATAGGCACGGCCATTACCAGAATTATTATTTTCTAGGGTTTGAGAATTAGTAAGGGTCCCAATAAATGAAGAACCACCACCGCCACCACTTGAATTACATGAAATATACCCAGAACTTCCTCCATAATAACCAGCACCACCACCAGCACCACAACTACTACTGTTAGCTGATCCTCCAATGCCAATAGTACCAGAAATTAAATTTGTCCCTGAACCACCGGCTGATTGAGTTCCCCCTTTACCTGGGGCATTAGTACAATTATTTTGACCATCTAAACCATTAAGGCCACCGGCTGATCCTCCATATGATACGCAGCTACTACTACCAGTTCCATAGCCACCTCCGCCTCCTCCAGCAACTATAATCCTATTAGCTAAAGCGGTTCCTCCTAATCTTATATCGGTAGCACCACCGCCACCCGATCCACCATATGTACCACACCAACTGCCACAATGGCCATCACCACCGCCATTCCAACCTCCTGGTGTATTTTCGGCACTTGCATTAGTTCTATTTGTTCCTTGGCCTCCTACATAAATATTTAAAACTTGACCACTTGTTAGAGTAATTTCTCCTTTTGAATAACCTCCTAAACCAGGTACACCCTGATAAGTAAATCCTGAAACTAATCCCCCGCTGCCACCCCATACTTCTAATTTATAAGTACCGTCTAAAGGTATGGTATAAGTTTGAACAGCACCAGTATATGAAAATTGTACTGGGTCTGGAGCAGCAACTACAATAACGGATCTAGTAGTAGCTCCAATAGCTCCAATACTATCAGTTGCTTCATATATTACTGAATAAGTATCTGCTACACTGGTATCAACATTATTAGTTATCTCTATTTTATCAGTAATATCACCATCAGTTGGTGATGTAGCAGTAGCCCCAGGTTCATTATAGGTACTCCCAACTACAATAGTCATTGGATTATTACCATTTAAAGTAATGACAATAGGTGTTATTTCTTGATTAACATCGTAAGGTTGATTAATATTTATTCCATAGTCTCCTTTTATTTCACTATGTTCAATAGGAATATTAATAGTTAGTAAAGAATTACTTCTATTCATAAAAGTATTATTAATAACTGAAGTAGATACTTCATAAGGAGTATTAATACTACTATCAGTAGTAAGAGTATATAAAGTATCTCCATATTTTATTGTATTATTGGTAGTATCAATCAATAATCTTTTTACTAATCCAGTAGCAAATTTAAGATCATAACATCCAGTACCACAATCTTCTTTTTCAACAAATTTATGTTTCAATAGGTCATACTCTATTTCTTGAGTAAGACCATTTTTTATATCTATTAAATTATTTTTTATAACAGTTAATTGTTGTCTATCTCTAATACCAAACATTGTCGTTAATAAAAAATAACTAATAATAATTAAAAAAACAAAGCCAATCAATAATTCAAAAACAGTAAATCCTTTATTACTTCTCATAACTATACCTCACTTTTATAATTCATCTTCTGTAACCCATGTTCCATTAACAAAGTATAGGGTTCTAGTTTCTAATTCAGCATACATATTTTCATCAGCTGGAATACCATCGATCCAACTAGAAAATTCGGCATCTACTCCCCATGTTACACTAGCTAAAGCATTGGCTATATCATTATCATTACCGCTATAATCATACATAGTAGTTCCAGTACCCTCACTTAATTTATAATAATATAATAAACCTGATGTGCCTATATCAACATTGTTCATACTATTAATAATTTCTAAAGGGGTTAAAGCTCTATTCCATACTTTCAATTCTTTTACTGAACCTTCCCAATTATAGCTTGTACTATTATTTAGTTTACCAATATATAAATAACTACCGGAAGGATTATAATAAGTAATAGCGCCTTTATATTGACCATCAACATATAAAATACTATTAGTACCATTAAAAATTACCGTATAATGATGCCAATTATTTAAAGTTGGTAAAGGAGTAGCACCAGTAATGGAGTATGATGCTGCATTATAGTATATATAATTATAGGTGCCTGAAAAGTAAAGAGCTGGTCCTGATGTTGAATAAGCAAAAGACCATAATATTTTATTGGTCATAGATATAGCATTAGCCCATATTTGAATAGTTAAAGTAGCAGGCATTGTTTTATTAATGGTGATAACATTGGTAGCACCACCAGCCATATTAATATATCCAGCTTTATATCGATATTGTTGTTTAGTTATTAATTCATCAGCATTGATAGCTGCAAAGGTGGAAAAAGTACCATCGTCTAATTCAAGAATAACTCGATACACTCCAGTCTGTTCGGAAAATCCATCTTTAGTAAGATAAGTAATATAAGATTTTAATTCATGGGAAAAATTATTAGTATATGTATCAAAAGCTTTTAATGGAGTAATATCATAATTAGTAAATAAAGCTTTAGCTATTCCAGTATCTTGTATTAACATTGTGCATAATGAAGTAAAAGTAAATACGGACGGATCACAAGTAGTAAATTCATAGTATGGTTTACCTGATGCTATATTAGTATTTAAAGCACTAATAACATTATTATAGTTATCTTCTTTTAAGAAAGTATCAACATTTTTGGCAGCATATAAACTATCGACATTGTTATATCTTTCAAAAGTTTGATATTGAGCAAAGACATTTAAAAATTGAGTGAAAACAAAAATAAAAGAAATCATTAAAACGACTGAAACAATAAGGGTTTCCGTAAGAATAAAACCTTTTCTATTGATTCTTTGCATAATAATTCACTCCTATTATTGATAATATTCTGTTTATATTATATAATAATATTATTAATAATACTAGAGAAAATATAATAGCATTATGAAAAAGGGGCGAAGATGATGATAAGAACATTTGATTATGATAAGATTCCTATCGTTGAGGTAGTTAATGAAATAATTTTAGATGCCGTAAGAAGAAATGCTAGTGAAATTCACTTTGAACCACAGGATGAATATTTGCGTATTAGGATTAGAATTGATGGTGAATTGATGGATTATTCTACCGCTCCTAATACATTAAAAAGAAATATGCTTACTCGTATTAAGATTATTGCTGGTATGAATATTACCGAAACTAGATTGCCGCAAGATGGTGCTATTAAATCGCAACTTAAAGGTATTAACTTAGACCTCCGTGTTTCAAGTTTACCTACTAATTTAGGTGAAAAAGTAGTAATACGTATTCTCGACTATACTATGAGTTTAAAAGGTCTAGAATATTTAGGTTTCAGTGAAGCTAACTATAAGCGAATGGTTGATATGATCAATACCCCAAATGGTATTATCTTAGTTACTGGTGCTACTGGTACTGGTAAATCAACTACTGTTTATGCTATCTTACAAAAATTAAATACCCCTGATCGTAATTTAATTACCGTTGAGGATCCGATTGAAATGGAACTAGAATCTATTAACCAAGTCCAAGTAAATAGTGATATCGGTTTAACCTTTGCTAACTGTCTACGTTCTATTCTTCGTCAAGACCCAGATATTATTATGATCGGTGAAATTCGTGATACTGAAACTGCTATAATTGCGGTTAGAGCTTCTATTACTGGTCAATTAGTATTATCTACCTTACATACTAATAATGCTTTAAAT
>JBJKSD010000006.1:0-44733 GCA_046704245.1 Bacilli bacterium | reverse complement strand
TAATATTACTTCAGCTATATCTTCTTTATTTGCTTCGATGTGCGGTGTTGGCATACTATTCCTCCACTCTACTATATATTTAGTATATCATTATCCATCCTTTATTAAAAGAATCTTGACATTTTATTGGGAATAATTTACAATAACCCATTATAAGAAAGGATAATTTAATTTATATGAATAGCCAATTTCAGTGGAGTATTGAAGAAGTAGAAGAAGAATATTATAATTTATCAAAACTTGCTGACTGTATAGAACTATCACTCACAAGTTTAAAAAAGATGTTAAAAATATTATTGGAGTCCTCCTCACCTCCTCATACATTAAATGAGGATATGCAAGGACTTAATGCTATTTCAGAAAGGGTCAATATTGTCAATACCTTAAAAGATGCCATGCTTGGAATTAGCGTTTTCTATTCAAAGCATTTAGACTTTTTTTATCAGATTGCTTCGGGAATATTACATAGTGGTAATACTACTCGTAACAAACTAAAAATATATAATTTAAAAAATCATGAAGTATTTAATATTACTCATGATTTTTTTAAAATGTTTGACCAAGAATTCGCCACCATATTTGACGATACTTTTTATCATAATAGGTATAATCTCATTCATATACAACAATTAGAAAGATCAAATAGGCACGAAAGAGGTGAATGTTATCCTATTATTGTTTTTAATAAACCTTATATACGTTTAATAAAACATGGTACTATACGTGATATTTGTAGTTTTAGTCATGAAGTTATGCATGGTATTGAATTTAAATATAATAATATTTTATTACTTACTAATATTATTAGGGCTTTGACATCTGAAGTAGCACCATTATTTTCTGAATTAGTACTTGGTGATTATTTATTACAATTAGGATTCGATTCTAGAGATATTTATAAAAGTCATCGTCTTACATCTCAATATATAAATACCTATTCAAAATCATATTATGTAGTCGCATATGCTAATAAAGTACTAGAAACTAATCCTGAAGCTACCAGTCTACCTCCTCTACCTTTTACATACCAAACTATTAATGCTGCAACTCATACTAATATGCACCAAAACATTAAATATGTGGTATCTTATCTTATAGCATTAGAATTATATGCTCAATATAACGAAGATAAAGATAAAGGTATCTATAATTTAAAACAATTAATGAAGTATGATGGTAATAATTTATATGAATTATTACAAGGGATAGATATAGAACCAGATTCATTACCTAAATTAACTACTTATCGAACTCATATTGAAGAAGCTAACGTTAAAGTATTAGGTAAAAGAAAAAAGAACACTAATTAGTGTTCTTTTTATTTATCATCTTCTAAAGATACTAATACTTCTCTAGGTTTAGAACCATTAGGGGGCCCAATAATACCTCTTTCTTCTAGTAAATCGACAATACGAGCAGCTCTGTTGTATCCTAATCGATATTTTCTTTGTAATAAAGAAGCACTAACCTTTTGATTTCTAATAATAAATTCTACTATATCATTATATAAAGGATCATCATATTCTTCTACTTCATTATCATTAGATGTTTCTTTTTCTTCTACTTGGGTTAATTTATCATCATATTCAGCTTGTTGTTGACTAGAAACATAAGCAATAATCTTATTTATTTCATCTTCTGAAATAAAGGCTCCTTGAACTCTAAGAGGTACACTTTCACCCATTGGTAAGAATAACATATCACCTTTACCTAATAGTTTTTCAGCTCCACCCATATCTAATATTGTTCTAGAATCAACATTACTACTTACAGCAAATGAAAGACGTGAAGGAATGTTAGATTTAATTAAACCAGTAATAACATCAGTAGATGGTCTTTGGGTTGCTACAATTAAGTGAATACCAGCGGCTCTAGCTAATTGCGTAATACGAGTAATATATTCTTCTACTTCTTTAGCAGCAACTATCATAAGGTCTGCTAATTCATCTACTATTACAACAATATATGGTAATTTCTTTATTTTTTCACCGTCAGTAATATATTTATTCTTAGTAGCAATATAAGAATTATATCCCACTATATTCTTAACTCCCACCTCGTTAAATAATTCATAACGATGTTCCATTTCACTTACTATTTTACCTAATGCTACAGCTGCTTTCTTTGGTTCAGAAACAACTGGTGTTAGTAAATGGGGAATACCATTATAAGAATTTAATTCAACTTTCTTAGGATCAATCAATAACAATTTAACCTCATCTGGTTTAGCTCTCATCAAGATTGATGCAATAATACAGTTAATACATACTGATTTACCAGATCCAGTAGCTCCAGCTACTAATAAGTGTGGAGTATTATTAATTTCAGCAAATATTGGTCGACCCATAATATTCTTACCTAATACTACTAATAATTTACTATTCTTTAAACTATTAGGAACACTTTCTAAGACTTCTCTAATAGTTACAATAATCGTTTTAGGATTAGGTATTTCAATACCTACGGTATTCTTACCAGGTATTGGTGCTTGTATTCTAACATCTTTCGCTGCTAAAGCTAAAGATATTTCTCGATTAATACTTAACAAGCGACTAACTTTAGTACCAGCTTTTAATTCCATTTCATATTGAGTAACTGAAGGTCCAATATTAACTCCTACTACTTTACCACTAATTCTAAAATCTTCTAATACTTTCTCTAAAGCTTCAATATTTCGGCTGATAACTTCTTGATCGACAGCATGATCACCTTTAGAAGGCTGTTTAAGTAAATTTATTGGTGGTAATTGATATTCTCTACCATTGTTTAATTCTACCGGTTTAGGAACTTCTCCTTCTTTTTCTTCTTTATCTTCAGTTATCTCTGTTAATTCTTCCATACTTGAAATAATTATCTTACCGTCTTTTTCATACTTATCATCGGCATCAGTAACATCCTTTGATAATTTAGTACCTATTCTTAATATTTGTTTTATCTTATCAAATAACCATTTTAATTTTTCCATTGGTGAAATATCAGCTAACATAATAAGACCAAAGAAAAGAATAAACGTACCGACAATCATTGTTCCATCTATATCAAATAATTTAACAAAAGATAGTGAAAAGATAGTACCTATTATTCCCCCACCCTGAATAATATCTGGATTCTTAGTAGCTAACATAAAGTTATCAATTGTTTCAGTTAGTATATCGATAGCTTTTATATCGTTTAATTTAATATATTCAATATGCGAAAACATCAATATAGAGATTAAAAATAGATATAGGCCTATTAATCTACTACTAAAAAATTTCGGCCATTCTCTTTTTAATACGGCATATATACCAATAAATAGAACAACCATTAATAATAATCTACTCCATGTTCCAACTAGAAACATGGCAAAAGAATTAAATAAATCACCCATAATACCAAAACGACCTATACCAATGACAGCCATTAAAATTAAAAGTAGACCATTTAATTCAGTACTATAGGTAATCTTTTTTTCTTTATCATCTTTTCTCTTTTTATTTTTGGTCATACTATAACACACCTCATTATAATTATATCATTTATAGAAAATAGAATAAAGAATAATTTTCCATTAATATGATATAATTTCTTTGAAACATTTTCATCTATAAGATTGTTTTATTATTGAGGGAGGATAAAATATGATGCATACTGATGTATTGCGACTAACTATTGATCAATATAGTGATATGGTCTATCGTTTATGTTTAGTATATTTAAAGAATCAGTATGATGCTGAAGATGCTTTACAAGATGTTTTCATTAAAATAATGGAAAAGGCGCCGTTCTTTAATAATGAAAATCATAAAAAAGCATGGATTATTACTGTAACTTGTAATCATTGTAAGAATATCCTAAAACATCGGCATTATATAAAAGAGATAGCCTTTGATGAAAATATTATCGCTGATACTAATCATCAAGAAGAATACGATCTACTGCAACTTATTTTTACCTTACCCTTAAATTATCGTTATGTCTTATATCTTTATTACTATGAGGGATATAACACTAAAGAGATAGCTAAAATATTAAAAACGAAAGATGCTACTATTAGAACATGGCTCAAAAGAGCTAGAGCGAATATCAAAGAATTGATAGGGGGTGGATATGATGAATAAAATATATAAAGCTTTTGACCATATAAAATTAAATAAAGAGTTAAAAGATCAATTATATATTAATATGAAACATCGCAAACCAATCAAAACTAATTATCATTATTTTATTATCAGTTCACTAGCTATGGCTAGTTTAATTCTAACTTTCTTTCTATATGATTACCATTCTCCTGATAATAAAAAAGATGAACCTAATTTAACTAATGAATATATCCATATTGAAACTAATGATACCTTCCTCTATAATCAAAAGATTTATAGACTTGATAGTATTAGCACTAATAAAAAAATATTGGATAAAAAAATTGGTTATCTACATCAAATACCAGATAATTTAGAATTAATTAATAATTTTGATTCATATCACCACGATAAAGCATCTATCTATACTGTTAAAGGAATAAAAAGTAACCAACAATTAGCTATTATAGAAAAAGATACTATTCTACTCTTTAATATATCTAAATAGAATAATATAAACATAACCAATAGAAAGAGGTCAATTATGAAAGGATACATAAAAATCTTATTGTTTGTAGCTTTTGGTATGTTATTACCTTTTAAAACATTTGCTATGGTTGAATTAGATGAAAACGGTAATGTCATACCTAGAGAACCATTATTACAAGATGAAGTCACTATTACATCGGTTGAAGAACCATTACTAGATGAAAGTGTTACTAATTCTAATGATGAATATTTAATAATGGACAATGAAGCAACTAGCAAACAAGATAATCTATTAATATCAACTGCTGGTAGCAATAATAATACTATTATGATAGCAAGTATTATTGGGGTTATTATAATTGGTGCTGGTGGATATTATGTTATTACCAATAGAAAAAAAGGGTTAATTTAACCCTTTTTTTATTTATATTTCTTGAACTACTGAGATAATCATAGGTTCACATTCAGTTTCACGGTATAGATATTTACCTAATTGATCACGCATATCATTCTTTATTTTATTATAATCGACATAGTTATGAACAATGTTCTTTTTAACTATGGCCAATGATATTTTTTCAATCTCTTTAATTAGAGCAACACTATCTTTAACATAGACAAATCCTCTAGTTAATATTTCAGGACCAGCTAGTATATCTTTCGTTTTACGATCAACAGTAGTACTTACAATAATAATACCATTATCTTTTAATACTTCTCTATCTTTTAAAACTAATTCACCAACATTCTCACCATAATTACCATCAATTAATATATCATCTACTTTAATCGTTTGAAAACTATCGTTTAGTTTACCATCGATAAATTCTACTATATCACCATTTTGTTTTAATAAAATATTATTTGGATTCATACCTAATGATTCAGCAATATTAGCATTGGCATATTGATAACGATATTGACCACTTACAGGCATATAATATCTAGGATTAATTAAATTTAACATCAACATTAAATCTTCTCCAGAAGGATGATATAGTAAATGTTTTCTAGGTGATAAAGTAACTATTTCAGCTCCTAATCTAGCAATATTATCGGCTATTCTAGTAGCTGTTTCTTCTATTTCATCAGTAATAGGTTCAGTTAATATAACTGTATCTTTATCACTTAATTTAATATATTTATCATAGCCATTGACAATCCGTTCAACATTATTAAAAGGTTTTTCTCTTTCATCAGATACTAAAATAATAATACCTTTATCATTAATATTAGATAGATCACCAATTCGATTTTTATCAAAACTAATATATTTCATATCAATAGCACTAGCAATTATTTTTTGTAATCTTTTGCCCATTATTACTACTTTGCGATCTGTTTTTAACAGCTCACTAAATAATTCTTGAATACGATAGATATGTGATGAAAAGATTACAAAGATTAAACGTTCTTCATTCTTAGTTAAGATAGGTCTAATAACTGATGCAATACGATGATTAGGGCTAGTATGACCTAGTTTTTCAGCATATGCTGATTCTGACAATAACCATAATACTCCTAGTTTACCTAAATATGCTAGTTAACCGACATCAGTCTTATATGGTCCAGCCATAGTCCAATCAAATGTAAAATCACCAGTATAGAAGATAATACCATCATCAGTATAGACAGCATAACCCACTGTATCTGGTACTGAATGAGTTAAACTGACAGGGAAGATACCTACTTTACCAAAATTAATCTTCTTATGAGGTTTAATCTCCACAAAATTATCATACTTAATATTTTCATCTTCTAATTCTTTTTTAATTACTTCGATAGTAAATTTCGTAGCATATACTTTTATTTTAGGAATATCAATAACAATATCTGAAATAGCACCCATATTTTCATCATGACCATGGGTAATAAATATTCCTACTACACGATCTAAATTTTGTTTAATATAATCATAATTAGGTATTATATAATCAATACCTAATAATCGTTCATCAGCATGTTTGAGTCCCGCATCAAAAATAAAAATACTATTATCGATATCCATAACATACATATTCTTACCAGATTCATTTAATCCACCCAAACTAAAAATCTTTATTTTACTCATATTTTTCTCCTTTCTTTATAAAGTAAATTGCTCATACATTATATCAAATATTATATCATAAATAAAGATTTATCATTAAAATAATAAAAAAAACGCTATAAGCGTTTTTCACTTAGATGTTCACTCAAAATAGCTATTTTATAACCTTTACTCTTAATAAACTTTATAATCATATTTAATTCATTAGCGACAATATTATTAATATCAAAACTAATAATACTACCACTTTCTAATTTTGTTTTTACTTCATTAAATGGATAATTATTAGTATTAATAGTAGGTTTAATTGTATACATACCATAATCACGACATAAATTTAAGATCGTAAAATCATCATCATCGACATAACAATATTTGGTCTTCTGACGGTACATCTGTTTTATTTTATTATTAGTCCATATAAAATAATCAACATCATAATTACTATCGTAACCTAAATTAGATAATTCATGGCCCTTTTTAATAATCTCTCTAACTGTATCAATATTTTCTTCTAACCATTTACCATCTAAGAAAAAAGAAGCTTTAACATCATTATTATCTAAAATAGTTAATACCGTCTCAACATTATCACTACCATTAATTTTAAATACTAAAGAAATCATTTTCTTAACCTTATTACCTTTAATAATATAACGATCATACATATGCTTAATAGATATTTCCGGTACATTAGTATGATAAATAAATAAATTATCATTAAACTGACCTAATCGTTTCATACTATTATAACTACGATCAACATCAATTTGTTTACCATTATATCCAGGTATAACATAATTTTTATCGATTAACTCAGCATTAATAGGAACTATATTATATTTATCTTTTACTGCCAGTATTTTTTGCATAATAGGATCTTGTTCTTTGAGTACAGTAACAGCTTTTTCAGTATAAAAGAAACTAAAACATATAACTGATACAATACCTAATATTTGAAATATTTTTTTGATCATGAAATCACCTAGTGAATTATATGTGATAAAACAATTATTTTTGCTAATTTTATTTAGATAAATTAAAAACTCTATTTTAAAATAGAGTTTTTAATTATAAACCATATCGATTTTTATCAATATTATAATTATACTTAATTTCATCTTCACTTAAAGCTCTATTATAGATTTTTATTGAATATATGTTCCCATTTAAATATGAGGAAGCATAATAACCTAAATATAATGTATCAGTTGATAATAAAGATAATGGATTAGAATTTGATTGCATATTATCAATGTTATTAAAAAAATATATATATTTTTTTAATTCACTTATATTATATTTAAAAGTTAGGCTATAAACATTATCTTTTGATAAAATTACTACACCAGTTAAATCATTTGAATAAAACGCAAAATAGGGTTTCATATATCTTGATAAAATGTGTAATAAAGTATTAGCACCATTTACACCAATTGATAATATAGGCCTATCACCAGAGATTTCATTATTAAATCTTACAATAACAGACACAGTAAAACTAATATTACTAAAAGCATTTCCCATATTTAAAATTCTCATTGAATCATTATTACCATCAAAAGCATAAGCCTTTTTATTAGGATCATACCCACTAGTTGAAGTCATTGCCATATTTATTAATTGGGCATTGTTATTATTTCCACTTCTATCCGCCCAATAATCATCAACTGGAGCATCATAACCATCTAAGTATAATACTAAACCATTGGTAATATAGTCTCCATAAGTTTTGTAATTTGTACCACAGTCTAAATATGGATTATATGTATATTTATTATCCGCCTTTTTACTTACTACTACTTTCCCCTCACAATTGTTATCACTTTTAGAATCAATAATCTCTGATAAAATATCATTACTTTGCAAATCACTTAATTCAACAATACTGATATCTCCAATACCACTTGGAACTTTATCAATATTGCTGACTAAATATTTCTGAGTAGCATTAACTAACATTGCCTCATCTTTAATATAAGCATCTATTCGTGCTTGTTCTATTATTTTTACTATATTTGGTATTGCTATTACTAATATAATACCTAGTACTACTATTACTGCTAATAATTCTATTAACGTAAATCCTTTGTTCATAATAATACCCCTTATAATTTCTCTATAATTAACTTAAGTATATTATATATACCATTATTTTACAGTATTTTTATTTATATTTAAATAATAAAAGTGAATAATTATTCACTTTTATTTGGTATATTTGGTTGTAATGCTTCTTTTCTAGATAGATTTAATCGACCTTTTTTATCATAACCGATAGCTTTTACTAAGATTTCATCTCCTATTTTAACAACATCTTCTGTCTTAGCTACATGTTCATTACTTAGATGAGATATATGGACTAAACCTTCACATCCTGGCCATAGTTCAACGAAGCATCCAAATTCTTCAATTCTTACTACTTTACCAGTATAGACCTTACCTATTTCTACTTCTCTAGTAATATTTTCAATTATAGCAATAGCTTTATCGATCATGGCATAATCATTATGATAAATAATAACACGACCATCATCTTCAATATCAATCTTAACATCGTCACATTGTTCAATAATATTGGTAATAGTTTCTCCACCACGACCTATAACATCTTTTATCTTTGATGGTTTAATAGTTATTTGTTTAATCTTAGGAGCATATTTACTTAATTCTTTACGAGGTTCACTAATAGTAGCGGTCATATTATCTAATATTTGTAGACGACCTACTCTAGCTTGTTCTAAAGCTTCAGCTAGTATTTCTTTAGTAACACCTTCTATTTTAATATCCATTTGTAAAGCGCATATACCATCTTTAGTGCCTGCTACTTTAAAATCCATATCACCCATATGATCTTCAATACCTTGGATATCAGTTAGAACCGTATATTTATTATCTTTAGTAATAAGACCCATCGCAATACCTGCTACTGGAGCTTTAATAGGTACCCCAGCTGCCATTAATGACATACATCCAGCACATATACTTGCTTGGCTAGTAGAACCATTACTTTCTAATATTTCTGATACTACTCTAATAGTATATGGAAATTCTTCTTCAGTTGGCAATACTTGTAATAAAGCTCTTTCACCTAAAGCACCATGTCCAATTTCACGACGACCTGGAGCTCCATATCTTCCTGTTTCTCCAACACTAAATGAGGGGAAATTATAATGAAGCATAAAACGTTTATCTTCTTCTATTTCTAAGCCATCTAAAATTTGATGTTCACCTAAAGCTCCTAAAGTAGTAACACTTAGAGCTTGAGTTTGACCTCTAGTAAATAATGCTGACCCATGAGTTCTAGGTAATATATCTACTTGTGAATTTAATGGTCTTATTTCATCTTTTTTACGACCATCTGGTCTTACTTGTTGTTCTATAATAAGATGTCTTACTTCATCATATAAACATTCTTCTAACACTAAATTAGCTTGTTTTAGAATGTTATTTAAATCTTCATGTTCTTTATATTCTTCTTCAATAATAGCTAGACTATCAGCTTTAATATTATCGATAGCTTCATCACGTACTTGTTTATCTTTAATAGTAATAGCTTTTTCTATTTTAGCTTTAGCTATTTCTTTAATCTTCGTTATTATTTCCTCATTGGGTTTAACCCTTTCATATGCCATCTTAATTAAACCAATTTCTTTAACGATTTGTTCTTGGAAATCAATTAATTCTTTAATAGCTTCATGACCAAACATAATAGCATCGATCATATCTTGTTCACTTACTTCTTTACTTGCTGATTCGACCATATTAATAGCTTGTTTAGTACCAGCAACAATTAGTTCAATATCACTTTTTTCTAATTCTTCTAAACCTGGATTGATAACAAACTTACCATCGACACGACCAACAATAACACCAGCTACTAATTTATTTAAAGGAATATCACTAACACCAATAGCTAATGATGATCCTAATAAAGCAGCAATTTCAGGTGAATTATCTTGATCAACTGATAAGACCGTATTGATAATTTGTACTTCATTACGAAAATCATCAGGAAATAAAGGTCTTAGTGGTCGATCGATCAATCTTGCTGCTAAAGTAGCATTTTCAGTTGGTCGACCTTCTCTTTTAATAAAACCACCAGGTATTTTACCTACAGAATATAAGCGTTCGTTATATAAAACAGTAAGTGGAAAGAAATCAGCATTAGATGCTTCTCTACTAGCTACAACAACACTTAAAACAACTGTTTCACCATATCTAACTAGTACTGAACCATTAGTTTGTTTTGCTAATTCTCCTATTTCAACCTGTAAAGGTTTTCCTCTAAATGTTAATTCGTATATTTTCTTTCCCATCTTAATTCTCCTCATCTATTTTAAAAGAAAAACACTCAAAAAAGAGTGCCTACTTTCTTAAATCAAGTTTTTTAATGATATCACGATATCTAGTAATGTCTTCTTTCATTAAATAGTTTAATAAACTACGACGTCTACCTACTTTTTGTAACAAACCTCTTTTAGAATGATTATCTCCTTTATGAGCTTGTAAATGTTCGGTTAAGGCATTAATTTCTTCAGTTAATATCGCAATTTGAACTTCTGGAGAACCGGTATCTCCTTCATGACATGCAAACTTTTTAATTAGCTCTTCTTTTTTCTTCTTATTTAAAGCCATTTTTTATTCCTCCTTTTATTTATATACGCCTTATCCTAGTTAAAGTCGGAGACTCGTTAACCAAGACAAGGTCATTACCTAATAACTATACAAAATTATTGACTAAAATGCAAGTAGTTTTATTATTTTTAATGGTCTGACTTTACTATTATCATCCTTATCTTGTTGATATATAGCTAATGCTTCACCTTGTTTATTAACAATAAGCATTTGCTTCTCATCAAAGAATTTAGGTAATTTCATACCATTTAAGATCTTCTTTTCCATTATATGATCTACTTCGATGGTAGGATATCCAGATAATGCTTCCCTAATACTTAATATATGATAATTACCATTTTCAATATCTTCTAATTTATAACACTTATCAATAGTAAATTGACCTTGTCTTATTCTTTGTAATGATGATATACATGCTGGATAACCTAATTGATAACCTATATCTCTAGCTAAACTTCTAATATAAGTACCTTTACTGACACTACATTTAATTCTAAATTTAATTTGATCCTGATTAGATATTAAATCAATTAATTTGATATCACTAATCTTAATCTTTCTTTTAGGTAAGGTTACTTCTTCATTGTTCCTAGCATATTCATATAATTTCTTACCCTTTATTTTGATACTAGAATAGATAGGTACTTCTTGTTCTTGTTCACCTATAAATTGATCTAATACGTTGATAATTTGGTTATTAGTTATATTATTAGCTTTAACAGTCTTTAAGATTTTACCATCAGTATCTAAAGTATCTGTTTCTATACCTAAAATAATCTCAGCTATATATTCTTTATCGTCATTAGTAAAGATATCTACTAATTTAGTAGCTCTACCTATACATATAACTAAAACACCAGTAGCTAGTGGATCTAAAGTACCAGTATGTCCCACTTTATTGGTATTAAATACTTTACATATAAGGTTTACAATAACACTACTAGTATAACCACTAGGGTTATCAATTAATAATATACCATCCAAATTAATCCTCATTTTAAATCATCGATAATTTTTTCTATTTTATTACCATATGCAATAGATTCATCATAAATAAAAGATATCTCTGGCATTTTTCTTAACTCTATTCGATTACATAAGGCTCTTCTAATAAAACCACTAGCATTATTTAAAGCTTTTAAAGTAGTTTCTTTTTTACTATCATCTAAGACTGTAAAATAGACTTTCGCATAACTTAAATCACTAGTTATTTCAGCAGCTGTAATAGTTACAAAATTAATATTTTGATCTTTTATTTCAGTAGCTAATATGGCACTTATTTCTTTGACAAAAACATTACCTAATCGAGCTGTTTTGATACTCATGCTAACACCTTCTATCTTTTAATTTCAACTAATTGATAGGCTTCAATAATATCTTTTTCTTTTATATCATTAAATTTATCGATTGTAATACCACATTCAAAACCTTGTTTAACTTCTTTAACATCATCTTTTTCACGATGTAATGAATTGATAATACCTTCAAAAATAACAATACCATCTCTTATTATTCTAACCTTAGCATCTCTTTTTATTACACCAGTAGTTACATGACACCCAGCAATATTACCAACTTTAGAGAATTTAAATAACTTACGCACTTCTGCTTGACCTAATATTTTTTCTTCATATTCGGGTTCTAACATACCTTTCATAGCTAATTCTATTTCTTCTACTAATTTATAGATAATACTATATAATCTAATATCGACATTATATTCTTTAGCTACTTCTAAAGTCTTACTTGTTGGTCGAACATTAAATCCAATAATAATAGCATCCGAAGCATTAGCTAGAACTATATCACCTTCCGTAATATTACCAACTCCACTACGAATAATATTAACTCTTACACCTTCGACATCAATATTTTGTAATGCTCCCTTAATGGCTTCAGCACTACCACTAACATCGACTTTTAAGATAACGTTAATTTCTTTAGCACCACATTGAATCTTAGCAAATAAATCATCTAAGGTTACTGGTGTATTAGTCTTAGTATTATTAAGTTTAGTTTTCTTAATTCTCTCTTCGACAATACTACGAGCTTTCTTTTCGGTTTCAAAAGCCATGAATTTATCACCAGCTGCTGGCACATCATTTAACCCAGTTATTTCAACTGGCATTGATGGTAGAGCTTCTACTATTTCTTGATTTAAATCATTTTTCAAAGTACGAACGCGGCCACAAGTAGTACCTACAACAATAGGATCACCTAATCTTAAAGTACCATTTTGAATTAATAAAGTAGTAATGGGTCCGACATGTTTATCTAATTTTGATTCAATGACAGTACCTATAGCATAACGATTAGGATTAGCTTTTAAACTAGCCATTTCACTTAACAATAAAATGTTTTCTAATAAACCATCGATCCCTTCACCAGTAACAGCTGATATTTTATTAACTAAAGTATCGCCACCCCATTCTTCTGGAGTAATACCAGTCTCTGATAGTTCTTTTAATACTTTATCAGGATTAGCACCTGGTTTATCCATCTTATTAATAGCTATAATAATAGGTACTTCAGCTGCTTTAGCGTGGTCGATTGCTTCTTTAGTTTGAGGCATAACACCATCATCAGCTGCTACGACAATAATAACTATATCAGTAACACTAGCTCCTCTAGCTCTCATTTCAGTGAAAGCAGCATGACCTGGAGTATCGATAAAAGTTATTTTCTTATTATTATGGACTACTTGATAAGCACCAATATGTTGGGTAATACCACCAGCTTCACCTTCAACTATATTTGATTTTCTAATCATATCTAATAAAGTAGTCTTACCATGGTCAACATGACCCATAATAGTAACAACTGGAGGTCTTTCTACTAAGTCTTCTTCTTTATCGGTGATTTCATAATTATCAAAATCAGCTTCATCTCTTGTTTCTTCTCTTTTTAATTCTTTATTATATTCTAAAACAACGACTTCAGCATCTTCATAACTGATAGTATTATTAACATTAACCATAATACCTAAATTCATTAATTTCTTAATTAATTCAGCACTCTTTATCTCAAGAGCTGTTGCTAAATCACCAACGGTCATTCCTTCACGATATAAAACAATATTCTTTGGTTCTTCAATTGGAGCATTACTCATTAATTTTTCTTTATGTTTATACATCTCTTTACGTTTTATATCATATTCTTCTTTATCTTCTTTTTGATCTTGACTTTTCTTCTTTAATTTTTCCGTTTTAACATCGACATTAATCTTATTCTTCTTAATAATAGCTTCTACTTCTTGTTGTATTTCGTCTTCCTCATCTTCTTCTTCTTCAATTGGTGTTACAGCTGCAAAAGCACTATCTAACATAACGATAGCATCTTCATCTAAAATATCTTCTTTACGATTAACATCAATATTAAGTTTTTTACATTCAGCTAATATTTCTTCAACGGTTCTTTTTATATCTAGAGCATATTCTAATACACTCATCATATAAATCACCTACTTTCTATTTATCATTAAATAGCTTCTTTTAATTGTTCATATATACTATCTGGTACTTCTGTTTCTAAATAGCGATTTAATACTTTATTCTTATGAGCTTGTTCGATAACATCAATATCGCGTTTTAAATAAGTACCACGGCCATTAGCTTTACCAGTCTCGTCGATAAAGATTTTACCTTCTTTATCTTTAACTATCCTAATTAATTCTTGTTTAGGTAATTTTTCTTTAGTAACAATACAAGTTCTTAAAGGAATCTTTTTGGTTTTCATTTTATTCCTCCTTAAATACTATTCCTAATTCTTTAGCTTCATCTTTATTTTTAACATCTAGACGATAATGAGTAAGTCTAGCTGCTAATCGAACATTTTGTCCTTTCTTACCAATAGCTAACGATAAATTATCACCATTAGCGATAACTAAAGCTTCTTTTTTATCAGGATCAGTAATAACTACTTTTAAATTCTTAGCTGGACTTAAAGCATTAGCAATAAAGATACTAGGTTCAGCATCATATTTAATTATATCGATTCTTTCACCATTTAATTCTTTCATTATTCTATTAATGCGATCACCTTTACTACCGATACATGCTCCCACAGCATCAACTTGATGATTTTCTGAATATACTGATACTTTACTTCTCTCACCAGCTTCACGAGCTACTGAATATAGTAATACTATACCTTCTTGTAATTCAGGTATTTCTTTTTCTAATAATCTTTTTAAGAAACCATAATGTTTTCTAGATAATAATATTAATAAACCTTTAGGTGTTACTTCTAACTTAGTAATATATGTTTTTAAATTAGATCCCATAACAATCTTTTCTCCTGGGATGATTTCATCTTTAGGTAAAATACCATGAGCTCTACCCAAATCAATATAATAATTATGAGCATCTTCTCTAGATACTAAACCAGTTACTAATTCTTCTTCTTTATCTTGAAATTCTTCCACAATACTATTACGTTCTGCTTCTCTAATCTTTTGCATAACTACTTGTTTAGCTGTCCCTGCTGCTACTCTTCCAAAATCTTTAGGAGTTACTTCTTCTAGTATTTCGTCTCCTACTTGTTTTTCAGGATCAATCTTTTGAGCTTCTTTTAAAGATATTTCCATATCCGCATCAGTAACTCTCTTAACTACTGTACGATATGAATATACTTTTATTTCTCCTGTTTCAGGATTAATATCAACTTTCACATTAGTTAAAGCATTAAAGTTCTTCTTATAAGCACTAGTAAGTGCTAATTCCATAGCTTCTAATACTAGTTCTTTAGAAATGTTTTTTTCTTCGACAATATTATCTAGGGCTTTTATAAAAGCTTCTGAATCCATTTATTCTCCTCCTCTTTGATGTGAACACACATCTAATATATATTCCTCATCAATTATATTTCCTTTATCTAAGATTTTATTTATAATCCTAGTTGCTATGACACATTTATCAATATCAACTGGTTCTTCACGATCAATAATAATTCTTAAAAACTTATGTCCTTCTTCTTTAACATATTCAACCTTTATTAACTTAAAACCTTTCTTATCTAGTGGTTCTGCAATTAAAGATTGAACCTTTTCTTCAATCTTCATAATAACCTCCAATCAATTATAAAGAGTGGGTTTTCCCACTCTTCAAGTTCATCATCAATTAAAATTATATCACAAATTAGATTATTAGCAAGTTTTTTCGTAATTAATTTGTTATAATATAAATAAGATAAAATAACATGGAGGTTCATATGAACAATATAAAACAATTAAATAAGAAGAGTATTGGTATATTTCTTTCTTACTTTGGATATTCTTTAATATTATTTATTCCTTTTTCAATATTTAATATTGATTTAGATAAACTATCACAGACAACTAAAACGATATATTTATTAATGGGTGATATGATATATATTATATTTTTAATAATGATGTATCGACAGGATTTAAAGCGTGATTTTAAAGATTTTATTAAAAATTATCGTAATTATATTGATGAAAATTTAAAATATTGGATTATAGGCTTAGCTATTATGACGGTTGGTAATTTATTAATATCATTATTAACACCCGTTAAAATGGCCAGTAATGAAGAAGCCGTTCGTACTCTACTTACAAAATCACCAATCTATATGTTTTTTGGTACTACCATCTTTGCTCCCTTTGTTGAAGAAACTATTTTCCGTAAGGCTTTTAGAGAATTATTTAATAGTAAGTGGGTATATGTTATTATGAGTGGATTAGTTTTTGGTAGTTTACACGTAATTATGTCTTTACAAAATGTCTATGAATTATTATTCATTATTCCTTATGGAGCTTTAGGAGCTTCATTTGCATACCTTTATTATAAAACCAAGAATATCTTTAATCCAATAATTATGCACGCTATTCATAATACTGGTTTGGTACTTCTATTTTTATATACTAGATAGTAGGTGGTAGAATGACTTTTAAAAAGATAAGATTAAGAAGAAGATATAAAATATTGTTGTTTTTATTTTTTATATTAGCTATATTAATTATCTATATGCATAATATTGAACCTAATAAATTAATAATTAATGAATATAAAATAAGTGATCGCAAATTACCTCTTAATTTTCATGGTACTAAATTAGTACAGATAAGTGATATTCATTATGGTTCTACTATAAAAACTAAACAATTAACAAGAATAGTTAATGCGATTAATATTATTCATCCTGATATCGTAGTATTTACTGGTGATTTAATTGAAGAGGATATTACTTTAACTAATAAAATGACTGATATATTAATTAAAGAATTAAAAAGAATAGATGCTACTTTAGGGAAATATGCTATCTATGGTAATCATGATAAAAGATTTTCTTCTTATCCAGATATTTTAGAGAAGAGTAATTTTATCTTATTAGATAATAGTTATACTTTAGTCTATAATAAAGATCTTGAACCTATCTATATCGGAGGAATGAATACTAATAAGAAGGTTGATTTTTCGGAAATGATGAGTTGTTTTAATGATAATAGTATTTCTAATATTAATTATAAAATAGTACTTATGCATATGCCTGACTTTACTGATGATTTACTTGCTTCTTATGACGTTAATTTAATCTTAGCTGGTCACTCACATAATGGTCAGATTCGTTTACCCTTTATTAAACCCCTTCTCGTTCCTACAGGTGCTAAAAATTATTATGCTCCTCATTATAAAATAGGAAAAACAGATCTATATGTATCTTCGGGATTAGGTACTAGTATTATTGGGGCTCGTTTATTTGATAAACCATCATTCAATTTATTTAGATTAACAAAAAGCAAGTAACCTTGCTTTTTTATTTGGTAGTATTATAGTTTAAATGTTTTAATTCTTCTAAGATAAACAAACCATTCTCTCTTATTAAAACATCATCAAAATAAACATTACCGCCACCATATTCTAATCTTTGAATTAAAACCATATCCCAATGAATACTAGATTCATTACCATTATAACTTTCTTTATAACTACGTCCTGGCGTAAAATGAATACTACCTATTATTTTTTCATCAAATAATATATCACCCATTGGTTCTCTTATTAAGGGATTAAGACCTAAAGAGAATTCTCCAATATAGCGACTACCTTCATCAGTATCAAAGATCTTATTTAATAATTCATTATTTTCATTACAAGTAGCTTCTATTATCTTACCATCTTTAAAGGTCAACTTAACATCAGTAAATATTCTACCTCGATAAGGAGAAGGAGTATTATAAGTAATATAACCATTAACACTATTTTTAAGAGGAGCCGTAAATATTTCACCATCGGGAATATTACGGTCTCCAACACAAGGAATAATAGGCATATTCTTAATAGAAAAAGTAAGATCAGTATTCTTACCAGTAATTCTAACCATATTAGTTTTTTCCATTAATATTTTTAATGGTTCAATATCGACACTCATCTGTTGATAATCAACTGTCATAACATCTAAAGCATAATTATAATATTCATCTATTTTCATTTTAGCTTTATAAGCATCTAAAACTGATGGATAATTTAATAATACCCATCTTCTTTCATTTATCTTAATATCATTTATTTTTCGTAGATTAGTACCCACCATTCTAATAATATTATCATTAACATCTTTACCCTCATAATCGTTTATAGTATATCTAATATTGATAAAAGCATCATAATTATCAACTTTAAATTGACCTATTAGTTTTAATAACTTAACTCGTTCCATGCTAGTCTTTTCTAGAATTAAGGTTGCTATTTCTTGATCTATTACTTCCGTATCAGGTATAGCACTAGTTATATATACTTGTTCTATTATACATTTGACTAAAGGAGCTGCTGCTGGATCATAATTGATTAACACATGTTCTCCTTTTTTTAATTTTAAAGAATAGTTAACGATGGTATTAGCTAACTTTTTTAATCTTTCATCCACATATCTCAGCACCTTTGTCTTATTTTTTTCATAAGATAATTATGAAAGGAGTAGATTTATATGTTTTTTGGCGGTGGACGTTTTTTATTTCCATTTTTATTAGGAGCAGCGTTTGCTAGACGACCTTTCTTTTATCCCGGCCCATATTATTATCCTTATCCATATTATCGTTATCCATATTATCCTTATTATTATTAATCTTATGCTGAGATTTAATACTTTAATATCTTAATTTAACTTCACTTTTAGCTTTATTTTTACATAAAATAAAAGGAAAGGAGTAAACTTTATGAACGAATATTACAATAATGATGATCGTTTATTCTTCCCACCAATAGATAATCCTTACTATTATCCATATTCACGTTATTACCCATATAATTATTATCCATATCATCCACAATATCCATATCATCACTATGGTTATGGTCCTTATCCATATTATCCAGGAAGATATCCATATCATCACCATCAACATGAACACCAACATCAACACCAACACCAAAATTATTAGACCATTAAAAAATTCTATCGTTGCTGATAGAATTTTTTAGGTTTATAATTAATTGGTAATTTAATAATAACAATTGTTCCCTCACCTTTAGTGGAGGAATAGATAATCTCTCCCTGGTGACCATCTATTATTTCTTTAGATAAGAATATTCCCAAACCTGTCCCCTTACCTTTAGTAGTATAAAAAGCTTCACCAATCTTATCTAACATATCTTTATCGATACCTTCACCATTATCTTTAATATAGATAGATAATATTCTTTTATTTATAATGGTCATTATATCAATTAATCCTTTACGATCATTAGGTATTGCCTCAACAGCATTTTTTATGACATTAATAAATACTTGTTTTAAACGATTATAATCACCCATAATATATAGTTCTTCATTAGGTATATCGATGTTAGTTTTAATATTATGGCTTTTAAATAAAGAAGACATCGAAGCACATACATCATCTAATAATAAGTTAATATCGATCACTTCTTTTTTTATTTTTATCTTAGTTACTTCTAAAAAATCATCCATTAACATTAAGGTTCGATCTATTTCTTGTTTAATAATGGGAATATATTTTTCATTATGCTTTTTATTATTAGGTTCAAACATATCTAAATAACCTTTACATACGGCAATAGGATTTTTAATTTCATGAGTAATCTTAAATAATGATTTACGTAATTGTTTTTCTTTCTCTAATTCTTTCATGCTAATATTTAAGTTAATGGTATTTTCACATTGATCGAGTAACTCTAAGATGAAATACGATAGAAGATAAAAAGTAACAATTGCTATAAATATTTGAATAAAAATAATAAGATCACTATTATTACTTGGTACTAAATAAAATGATTGAATCGATAGAAAGACTGCTTTTATCAGGACAAAAGTATTAATTAGATAAGCATTAGTCATACCTCTTCTTTTAATACCCAAATACATAATAGCATAGATTAAATATTCAATTATTATTAAGAGAGGACTAAAGTGTAATATATCTATATAGTAATAACTAATAAAGATTGATATTAATAATATACTTACTTTTCTTTCTTTTAAATAAGCTACTAATAATGGTATATTAAATAAAATAATAGGTTCGACATTAAAATAGTTGCGGCCATATTTCATATTTAAATATAAAGAAGTAAATAATGTTACTTCTAAAATTAATTTATCTTCTTGCTCTCCTATATTCTTAGTATAAGCTACATAAAACAAATAACATAAAATAGGAAAAATACAATAAATAGAATTAACTAGTAATGATTCGACACTATACATAAAATCACCTTCTAGTAGTTTTATTATAGTTATTAGTTATGTCTTATTTTGTCGAATAAATAAAAAAAGTGACATATTCTATCACTTTAAGTCATCTATATATCTTTTTATTTGTTTAGAACCAGGTCCTACTATTATTTTTAATTGATTGTCTATTTCTACTATACCTTTAGCTCCTAATCTTTGAATAGCATCTTTATCGACTATCGATATATCTTTTAACGTTACTTTAAATCTTGAAAAACTATATTCAGAGTCAATAATATTATCTTTACCTCCAAGATATTCGACTAATTTATTCATTTCAATATGAATATCTTCTTTATTAGCTTTAACTATAGCTAAAGCAATAGTTAATAAGATAACGATAATTATAATATATTGTAAATAATCCAAAATAATCACCTATTTGATATTATACTAATATTTTGTTAAAAAAACAACTTTTTATAAGTTTATCAAACTTATTATACAGTGGTTAGGTATTAATTATACACCATCACTTCGCGTTAGAATATCTTAATAATGAATATAAAAAGAAGGAGTGGTTTTATATGTCTAACCCAACTTGTAATGAAAAGATTACAAGTACTACCCCAAATTGTTGTGGATTAAGGGATACATTGGCTGTCATTTTAAGACTTCAAGAAAATGCTGAAGATATTGGAGATGAAACATTAGATACTTGTGATCGTCCTTTCTTAGGGCCTCAACCAACAACTAAATGTTTTAATACTAGACCAATCATGTTATATACTTGCGATAATAAGATGTGGGAAATACCAATTGATGATGATTGCCCTAGTACCATAACTACTACTGATACCATTACTAATTGTCCAACTACCTCAAATGTATTTCGATTAGAAAAACTTGGTTCATGTACTGCAACATTTAGGGTATTAATAGCAACAAAGAAAGGAAACAACTGTGTATATCGCAAAACTAATACATTTTTTACTATAAACTTATGTTGTCTTGCTGCTATCAGATGTTTACCAGATACATATATATCAGGTTGCTAGATATAATAAAAGGCTTTGGCCTTTTATTTTTTGACTGATATATCTACTATTTCACCAATAGGAATCAGTTTATTATCGGTGGTAATTAAACTACTATTATTTTTACCTACAATATTAGTTTCATATACTTCATCTTCAGTAGTTATAACTAAATTAACGTCATATAGATATTTAGGTAAACTCATTAAAGCATTTATTTTTTGATTGACACCCATTTTAATAAAACGATCTAATTTATCTTTCATAGGTTTCTTATATGTCATTCTATCTAATTTAGAATAATATATTTTCTGACAATTATTTATTTGCTTATTAATTTGATTAGCAAATACTTTGGGTTTTTGTTTGTCCATCATATCACTATCCTTTACAGTATTATTTTATGATAAATGTTTATAAAAGTTTCATGATATAATAGAAATAGAGATGAGGGATAAGATGAAGAATATCTCTAGATATAAAGTAGACAATGGTATTTTAATAAGTCTTATTATCTTAGCTATAGTTAGTGTTATTACCATCTATAGTGCTCAATCATTATTACCTAGTTATGCTAATACTTTATATATTAAACAAGCTATATGGTTTGTTTTAGGATTTGGTATAGCATATGGACTTATGGCAATTGGTAATGATTTTATCTATCGTAATACTTGGACTTTATATATTATTGGAATACTATTATTAATTGCTTTACTTATCTTTGCTCCTTCTATTAATGGCGCAAAATCTTGGTTTGTTATACCTGGTATTGGTAATATTCAACCTAGTGAATTTATGAAAATAATCTTAATTCTTACTTTAGCTAAAGTAATTGATGAGTTTAATGATGAATATACTAATCCATCTATTAGTGATGAAATTAAATTATTATTTAAAATATTAATTATTGTTGGTATTCCTATTATTTTAACCTTTTTACAACCTGATACTGGTAATGTTATTATCTATTTAATTATTACTATTACGATGTTATTTATATCTGGTATTAGATATGGATGGTTTTTATTATTGATTGGCATTGTCTTAGTTTTATGTGGTATTACCTTTGGTATATATTATACTAATCAAGATCTATTTGTTAAAATATTTGGTACTAATTTATTTTATCGTCTAGATCGCATCTTAGATTGGTCTAGTGGTACTGGTATGCAATTAGAGAATGCCATTACAGCTATTGGATCATCAGGATTAACGGGCCATGGTTTTAACCATACACCAATCTATTTTCCTGAACCTCAAACCGATTTTATCTTTGCTGTCTTTGCTAGTAATTATGGTTTGTTAGGGGCTATCTTATTAATAGGGTTACTATTATTCTTTAATTTTAAGCTTATTAATCTTACTACTAAAAATATTAGTAATATTAATAAATATATTATTGCTGGTATAATAAGTATGCTTGTTTATCAACAAGTCCAAAATATTGGTATGACTATTGGTATCTTACCTATTACTGGTATTACTCTACCATTTATTAGTTATGGAGGAAGTAGTATCCTAGCATATATGGTAATGGTAGGTATTATCTTTAATATATCTAATCAATCCCTACGCTTTACTAATTAAAATAAAAAAGCTCATATGAGCTTTTTTATTTACTATTATTCGTTGTCCTCTTCGTCTTCTTCATCATCATAATGTTCATCATCTTCATCGTTGTCATTTAATTCTTCTTTTAATTCTTCCGGAGGAGTATTTTCGGTTACTAAACGGTGTTCATCTGTTTCTGCTTCTGATTCTGCCATATTACCAGCATTTTCACTAGTAATATTTTCACCTGGATGTAAACTCTTTCCTTCCTCATTATTATTTACTTCATTATTCATACCATTATTATTCATTAACATCATCCTTTCTATTCTTATTTTTTAAAAAATAATGGTGGAGCATAGCGGGATCGAACCGCTGACCTCCTCGGTGCAAGCGAGGCGCTCTACCAGCTGAGCCAATGCCCCATTATATGGTCGGGAAGACAGGATTTGAACCTGCAACCACCTGGTCCCAAACCAGGTGCACTACCAAGTTGTGCTACTTCCCGAAAAAGTTGCATTTAATTGAAATAACCAATTAAATGCATTTTTATAATATCATAAAATATAAGGTAATGCAACCAAAAATAGTTATTTACAGTCTATATAATTATTCTATACATTTATCATATATCCCTTTTAATATTATGATTATATTAATAAATAACTTAAGTAGTTAAATAAATATCCCATTAATATTATACCAATAATAATAATGGCTATAAATATAACTATTAATTTATTTTTAGCTACTTTATGTAATAAGATAATTGATGGTAAAGATATTGCAGTAGTAGCCATCATAAATGATAATATAGTACCTATTGATACTCCTCTAGTCATTAATGCTTCAGCTATTGGTAAAGTACTATAAATATCGGCATACATTGGTATACCAATAATAGCAGCAATTAAGACTGCATAACCATTAGTACTACCTAAAATTGATACAATCATATTATTAGGAATCCAATTATAAATTAATGAACCAATAAAGACGCCAATTAAAATATATATCCATAATCTTTTTATAATACTTATTACTTGTCTTCTAGCATATTCTCTACGTGATATATTATCTGGTGATATCTCTTCACTATTATGTATGTTTTTTGTAATAAAAGGTTCAAGATGTTTTTCTAATTGTAAATGATCGACGATAACCCCACCTATTATTGCTAGAATTAATCCTGTCATAACATATATTATAGCTATGTTCCAATTAAAGATACTAGCTATTAGAAAAATAGATACAAAGTCAATTAACGGTGATGATATTAAAAAGGCAAAAGTAATGCCAAGAGGTAATCCTGCTTTGACAAAACCAATAAAGATAGGTATGGTGGAACAAGAACAAAATGGTGTAACTATACCTAAGATAGCACCCATAATACTACCTTTTAAACCTTTAAATTTACCTAAGATTTTCTTTGTCTTCTTAGGCGAAAAAGCATATTGAATATAAGAAATGAAATAGAGTAAGATCGATAATAATAAGATAATTTTAATACTATCATATAAGAAGAAATAAATACTATTTCCTATTCTATCACCAATATCTAAACCTAATACATTAGTAACAAATAATTTTATTAAATAATCTAACCATTTCATTTTTAAAATCTGATTATTTAAGAATTGTAATCCAACTACTATACTACTCATATACCCTCCATATTATACCTATAATGGAATTATAAGTCTTATAATAGCCCTTTGTCAATTATCTTTACATAATAAAAAAGATCATATGATCTTTATGTATACATATATGGCGCGCCCGATAGGAGTCGAACCCATAACCTTTTGATCCGTAGTCAAATGCTCTATCCAATTGAGCTACGAGCGCATCCCATTAGTTAATAAAATGGTGGCTTCGGGCGGGATTGAACCACCGACACAAGGATTTTCAGTCCTCTGCTCTACCGACTGAGCTACGAAGCCATAATAATGGCGGTTCCGACGGGGATTGAACCCGCGATCTTCTGCGTGACAGGCAGACATGTTAACCACTACACTACGGAACCATTAACTAATTGGCTTTATTAGTATACTAAAAATTGCTCTTATTTGTCAATATATTATGTGATTTTATCTTTATTTTCTAAGGAAAAAGTATAAGAAATAATAAACGCTATCATAAATAAAATAATACTAGTAAATCCTTGGTTATTAAAATAAAATCCTGGATAAATAGCAGCTATTGACCCTAAAACAAATCCTATTATAGCACTATATGTAGCGTTATGATGATGTTTAATTAAATAACCCATTAAGTTAACTAATATAATAGCTCCTATGACAGCACCAAAACCCATTGGTACTAATTGTAATATCTCATATTTAGTTAAAGATAAAGGATGGGATATAATACCTAATAAATATTTATACATACCTATTAACATCAATAGAAAAGATCCACTAATACCTGGAATAATCTTACCTGATATATAGATTAAACCAGTAATAAATAATAGTATCTGGCCTATATATTTGTCATCTAAGTATGGATAAAAATCTAAATTAATAGTATTTTTACCTAAGACAAATAAGGTTAATGAAAAGATAAATGCTATAGCAAACATTAAGGTGTTAACTTTTTTATTATCATGTTTCTTTATCTTAAGAAATAAGATTGGTATACCACCTAGTATTAATCCTATAAAAGTAAATCCTGCTTCCATTGGATAATCATTAAAGACAAAGAGTAATACTTTACCAAATAGAATAGCACCTAAGATAATACCAATAGCTATAGGTGATAAAAATAAAGTATTCTGGCGCCAGTCTTTAAAGAAAGTTAAAATAGCATTTATAATCTTTTCATAAACACCTAATACTACTGATAAGACAGCACCACTAACACCTGGTAGGATCATTCCTCCTCCAATAATAGTACCTATTATTAATCCTTTGATCCATTCCATATTTTCACCTCATTATTCTATTGTTAAGGTTTGATTTAGAGGTTGTATTTGTATAAAGGTATTACCATCATTTAATTTAATTTCTTCACCTTTACTATTCTTATAAGTAGTTCTAGCTGCTCTAGCTGTCTTTTCCCAGGTAATAGGAATAGCATAACCTTCAGTTATATAATAACCTTTACCTGTACCTATTCGATCTAATTGTTGACGGCCTTTATTCTGCCCCAAGTCATAGTTTTTAAGGCTATAGACGATGATATTTTTAACAGTATATTGTTTATTAGTATAACGATCATAATGGGCTGTACCGCGCATATAACGTTCGTATACCTTATCTTCAGTATTATACTTATATTCTACATTATGATATTTAGAATATACTATCTTTATATAATTAGCTGTTTTAGCATCTTCATAAGTATTTAAATTAACTGGTTCAATAGAATACGCTATTAATGGTGGTTTATCAGATGTTAATCGATATTTATGATCTTTAGCTTTATTCATTAATTTACTTATTTGGGTAAAGACATTATGATAAGTACCAAGTGGTGGAACACGCCAGAAAGCTGCTCCATCAGCTCTAGTACCACTAAGATTATCTATATTTAAAGTATCTATATCTTTTATAGCTTGTGGACTAAAACCAAAATGGGTAAATATAGCATCATTTTCTAAAGCATAATCTAAGAAATAATGTCTAGCACTTCTATTAGGACCTACAATAGTATCTGGTTTATCTTTAAATAGAGCAAAATATCTAGTTTGACCCCATTCAATAATTATTTCATATACTAAATAAGCATCCTGTAACCCCCCATGAGGGCGTGCATCTTTTTCATTATCAACCATTATTCCAATAGGTCTAGTATTTGAATCCTCATCTATTATTTTTAATTTTGGGGGTTCTACTACCTCTGGTTCTTCAGTATCTTTATCTTCTTTTTTCTCTTTATCAGAAACTTCTGATTTATTTTCTTTAATTAAATTATTATAACCATAAAAAAGAAGGCCCCCAATAATAATTGGTATTAATAAAAATAATAATATATTCCTAATTTTCATACCCCATAACATAATTACTACACCTCACTATTATCAACATATATATTATATCATAATTATATTCATATGAAAGAGATTAACCCTTCATATGTAAACCTACTATACACTAATAAAATAACCTATACCTTGATCTTACTCTGGTTATCAATAAAATTATTAATTCCCCACTTAGGTGGATAAAAATAATTAATTTTTTCTTTATTCACATTATATCTTTTCTTAATTTTAATCCTATTACTCTTTAACTTGGGTTTAGCTTCTCTTAAATATTTATCTAATTCACAAAAAATATTTTGACAATCGATATATTGTAATGGTCTATTACCTAAACGTTGAAAATTTAAACCTAATCTTTTAAATTCCTCATCTTGATGCTCACACATCCATCTAATAATATCTTCACAATTCATATTACCTAGATTATAAAAACATTTCTTAATCCCTCGATATGATCCAGGGCCTACTACAGTAAAACTTTGTTCGCCAAAATCAACAACATCACTATAATTAATATCAGTAACTAATTGATAAGCCATAAAATTACCAATAAGCGGATAACTTTTAATTATCTTAAAAGCTTCTTCCATATCCTTAGCTTTTAATATCTTATCTTGAATCTTATCTATAATAAACATCTTCTTTATTAACGCTAGATGATTATCATGTTTTTTATCATAACCAAATACTTTATTAGCACACGCTATATAAGCATCATTATATAATTTAATACCTCTATCTTTAGCTTTACTTAAGATGTTAGAATATTTATTTAAATTAAATGCCGATAATTTAATATCACCTAATTCATGTTCTAATAATTTCCAGGTATCAATCTTATTAAATAATTTAAACAAGACAATACGAAAGATAATATCTTCTTTACTATATTTCTTATTAGTATAGATAACATTCCTTATTAGATATTGAGATACTCTATCACTAGCACGATAAGCATTACAAAATTTATATGCTTGTAATATTTTATCATTAGTCCAAGGGAATCTTTCGCCTCTTAATTTTTTAAAAAAGATATTTTGCCGTTCATATGCAAAGTACCAGTACAAATCATAAATTGCTTGTCTAGGTTTCATATACCCTCCATTAAAATTATAACATATAGACAAACTTTATTAATCACTTTATCATATTAATTTATGGAGGAATAAAGATGAATATTGGTGTATTAGTTTCTGGTAATGGTACTAATCTACAAGCTATAATAGATGCTATTAATAATGGTACTATTAAAAATGGTCATATTGTTACGGTAGTATCAGATAATAAAGATGCTTATGCCTTAGAGAGAGCTAAACAAAATAATATACCTGGTACTGTTATAAATAAAAACGATTATATTGATCAGAAACAATTTAATATAGCTCTTTTGAGTCATATGAAAGATTATGAAGTTGATTTAATTGTTATGGCTGGTTTTTTATCAATTGTTGGATCTAATTTAATAAATGAATATCAAAATAAAATTATTAATATTCATCCCTCATTAATACCATCATTTTGTGGCAAAGGATATTATGGGCTTAGAGTGCATGAAGCGGTTTTAAAGCGAGGAGTTAAAATAACTGGTGCTACTGTTCATTTTGTTAATGAGATTCCTGATGGTGGACCAATTATTCTTCAAAAAGCTGTGCCGGTATTAGATAATGATACTAAAGAAATATTACAACAAAGAGTTATGAGGGAAGCTGAATGGATTATTTTACCTGAAGCTATATCATTATATTGTAATAATAGATTAACGATTAAAAATAATAAAGTGTTAATAAAAAAGTGAATAATTAATTATTCACTTTTATTAATATTATTTTATTTTCATTTTTAATTCACTTTGATGATTTAGAGCGTTTATTTGTGCTTCGTGACCAACAAACAATCCTCTCATTTGTTGTAATTGGTCTTTTGTTAAACTTCCTGTGTTAACACCAGCACATTGTAATATACCCTCTATAGTCATATCACGGTTATTATTTATGGCTTGAATAGTTGCTTTTAATTTTTTAAGCTCATCAGCTTTTAGTTCTTTCTTAACTACTTTAGGTGAAAAATTAAATACTCGGGCCATTTCTTGAACTACATTAACTTTTGGATCTCTATTAATGCTTGGTATTTTTTCTAATTTATCTTCCGCTGAAAGAGTAATAAATTGATGATTATATAAACCCAATTTAGCATCAAAAGTATAAAATGAATGCCCTTGTCTTGGAGCAATATAACCATTAGCTGCATGATATGCGTCAACCCCTGATGGAGATGCTTGTCTTAATATAGTAATGCCATCATAAGTATTTAAAAAGTCTCTATGTTTATGTCCGACTATTAAATATATTCGAGCTGCATGCTGAGCTTCATATGGAAAAATATCTCTAACAGATTTTGCTAAATCGCTCTCTTTTTTGGGTTTTCCTCTAGGATGTTTACCATGGTCAAAAATAATTAAGTTATCACCAAACATTTCATAAGTTCTAAAACGCATATCTTCATAAGTTAAATCAACTTTAACTTTATCATCTTTGACCATATCATATATATTATATAAAGCAGTAAACAATGCAAAACTAAATGTTTCATCATGGTTACCTGGATTACCTTTAAGTATAACTTGATCAAAAAATTCTTTAACAGTTTCTACCATTCTAATAAAACCAACTTGGCCCCATAAATATATTTCTTTAAATCTAGTATCATTATCTTGTGGAGTTCCTGCCGTAGTTTTATCATCCGCTGTATCAGAATTAAATAAATCATTACCTACTGCCATTAATATTTTACTAGCTTCTTGGGTATTTTGATATTTGACTATTTCCTTTGCTATTTGTCTAAAACGAGCCATTGCTTGTTTTATAGAATAATCTTCAAAATCAGATACAGAACCTAATTTACCTAAGTGAAGTTCTAGTCCTGGACTTACAATTAATCTTTCTTTATTACGTGGTGTAACACCAGTAAATACACTCACTGGAATATTAGTAATATTATCATCAAATAAATCATAAGGTGTTAAACTCTTTTTATCTAAATGCTCGTCCAATATTTTTTTAATCTGTTCTTGTGAAACATAAAATACTGGTTTCTTACGTTTTCTTATTACAATATGGAATTTATAATTTGTAATCTTATCAATTACTGATGAGCCATCTTTCAACTTTCTGTTTACTGTTACTTCCCAACTACCCCAGTCATGTGTTGCAATTTCATAATCTGCTGGATCATATCCCAAATATTCAAGGAAAAATGGTTCATCGGCCATCTTAGATCTTACTTTTCTTACTATTGTTAAATCATCATCTTTTTCTAAATCAACTCCGAAATCATTTACTAAAGCCTCTTTGGTTATATTAAAGGTTCTAATTATTTGTTCTTTTGGACCTTTATTAACATATGATTCACTTTCTTGTTCTTCTTCTTTATTAAAACGTTCGGGTAAGGCTCTTCTTAAAGCACTATCACACCTCTTCAAATAATTCCATGCATCAGTAGGATTAATAGTTAACAATGTTTCTATTATACCTTCTGGATTTTCTTCAGTGCTGGAACCTTTTACTTTTACCGATGAAGTAAAAGTAAAGTTTTTAATTCTAGAACTTAATACGGATGGTGATATTTCTTGCCCCGTTAATTCGTGATATACTTTTGCTCCTTCCTTGTACGTCTCGATAAGTTTCATTTGCATTAATACCTTGATGCTAAATATAGCTGTGATGTCATAAACATTTTTTCTCCCCATACTACTATACTCCTTACTACAAAAATACTTCTATAAAAATAAGAGACTAATAGCCAATACTGCTAGCTTTTAGTCTCTTATTATTACCTTTACTACATTACTACTTCTCATTCATACCTCACCCTAATAATAATTTATCATATTATTTTACATTAAGCAATCATTTTTGTATTATTTTCCATTTTTTATGCTAAAAATTGACTTTATCTCCTAACTTTATTATAATAACTAATTGTATTGTTTAGGAGGTAAATATGATACAAGGTAAAAATTTAATAATTACTCATAAACCCGATATTGATGGTTGGGGAGGCGCTGTTATAGCTAAAATATTTGATCCAAACATCGAAATTATTTTAGCTGAAATTGGTGAACTAGATAAGGTAATTGAAAGATTAACTATTAATGGTGATTTAAAAGCTTATACGAGAGTTTTTATTGTCGATTTACCATTACGTGATGGTTTGGCTGATAAAATAGATGAATATAGCAATCCTAATGGCATTATAGTTCATTTTGATCATCATACTAGTGATAATTATTCAGCTAAATATGGATGGTCTACTGTACAATCTGTTAATCAAGAAGGTATAGAAGAATGCGGAACAAAACTTTTCCATGAATACTTATTGAGTGATAAACATGTATGTGATGAAAGAAAATTACAAGGTGGTAATTTAAAAAATATTACTCAATTATATTCTGATGAACAACTACGAACATTAACTTCAAAATATGCATATTACTTTGTTGAATTAACTCGCAGTTATGACACTTGGAATTGGCATAATAAAAAACCAAGAAATTATGCAGCAAGAGATCTAAATTATCTAGCTATACATCTAGGAGCTAAAGAATATATTGATTATTTTAGAAAAACTTTAATAGAAAAAAGTAATCAAAGTATTAATGCTCAAATGGCTGATGAAAAATTAACATTATTTAATCCAGAACAACAAATTTATATTAATGCTATAAATAAAGATGTAAAAGATACTGTTGAAAAAGTTGATACCCATTTACATAGAACAAGAATTTATGTTCCTAATGGTGGTTATCGTAATCTAGATCATTATATAACTGGTGTTGTTCTAAGCGAAAAACATCGAAGCGAAGTTGGATCAGATTTAAGTGAAAAACATTTTGATGATATTCAGTTTGTTACTATAGTGGATTTTGAAAGAGGAACTATTTCTTTTAGAACTGAACATACTGATACTGATGTTGGTAAAATTGCCAAAGAATTTGGTGGCGGTGGAAAACTTCAAACAGCAGGTATACCAATTAAAGCAGCAACTGTAACCGTTACTACTGAAAATAATCAAGATATCTGTTTAATAAATGAACTTTCAATTGGCGATAAAATGATTAAATCTAAAATAGATGGCTATAATGTTGGAATTATCTTAAGTCAAACTTATTATAATAGTTTCCAAGGCATTATACCTGAACAAGAGAAACAAGGATTAGATTTTATAGTTGTACCTGATTTTTATGATAAGAATATTACCTTATTAAGAACAAATAAACAAATAGATTTAAGTAAATATGCTAATATATATGGTGGTAGTGGTACTAAGGATAGTGCTAATATTCCTATATTAGACTATCATATAGTTGCTACTACACCAAATGATAAAAAATTAGATTTAATTGATACTAAATCATTAGAAAAAGATAAAGTAAAGATTCATACCTTATAATAAAAAAAGAACTAATTAATTAGTTCTTTTTTGTATTGTCTTATATTTTTCTCTTTAGTTAATTCATATTCACATAGTTCTATATATGCTTCTTCATCGTAAGCTTTTAATTGTTGTTTAAACTCCCATTTGATTTGATCAGTTATAAATGGTGTTTCTAAATTAGTTGCCGAAATAAATGTAGCCATTCCTGTCATTAAGCGAGCATCATCACTGTTTGAATCTAAATCAATACTACTTTTTACTATTAAAGATGGATTATAATCAAAATTATAATCACATAAATTATATAGGCTATTTAAAAATGGTGTGCACGCTAAACTCTCCATATCAGAAACCATTTTTAAAAAGGCTTTAGCTTTTTCTTTACCCATATTTTTTATACCATAATATATAGTCATTAAACGTTTAGCATTTATATCATCCATAGTAGTAGGCCGACCTGAATAATGTGATGGTAAAGTACATATACATGCTGATCTAATAATTTCTCTTATTTCTAATGATTCAAAATTTCTTATAAAATCTTTAGATAATTGTTGTAATTGTTCTTTTTGCTTTTCAGTAAACTTTTCTAAGCGTTTATTATCATTATCATGTATTTTATTAAGAATATAAATAGAGTTTGGAGTATCCATAATATATGGTAATACATTAGCAGTTTCTAATCTGAATAATATATTGTATAAAGTTTCTTCAGAAAGATCTAATTTAGATAAATTTTCGGAATTAAAATTATTTGCTGAAGCAAATAATTGCTTTAAAGGTAATGGTTGTAAACTTTGATACCAATAATATAACTTGGTATCTATTTCATCTCTATCAAAATAGTAAATTATTCCAAAAATATTTTCATCAACCGTTATCTTTTTTACATATTCTTTAAGTTCATCTAATTTACTCATATTACCCACCTATTAATATTATAGCATAGGACTATTGATTTTTTATTACTCTTTCATATTCATTCTTTATTCCATTAATTAATACTGGATAGAAATCCTCAATTCTTTTATAAGTATCTCTATGGTTTTCATATGTTTTTAATAATTCTATAACAATATTTATATGTTTAAAACCGGCTTTTATATTATTTGCTAATTCTTCTTTAGCTACTTTCTTCGAATAATATAATTCAAAAAATCTTATACCTAATCCTCTAATAATGGTTTCATTTAAAATAATTAATACTTCACCATATGCTTGTTTCTTCATAACATCTAATACATCATTAAAAATATTGCTTTTATTAGTAAATATTTCTTGTTTAGCCGTTAATGGATTAATAACACTATGGCAATATTCATGAAATAGTAATTCAGCAAAATAACAATCAGTACCATTAGATATAAATCCAAATTGATCTTTTCTATTTAAACCCACACAAATATATACTTCATTTTTATAAACTATACCATAATTACTATGAGTAGCATACGGTAAAAGATTAATAACTATTTCATTTATATTACCTAAATATTCATCAATCATTTTGTTTATATCATTCTTTTTAAAAAATAAATTTAGACTATCAATACATTTTAAATAAAAGTCTTTATTGCTATTATAAAACTCTTTAAAGTTAATCTCTTTAGCAAAATCATCTAATTCATTAATAAATTCAAATATTCTCTTATCATTATCAAGTCTTCCCAGTAATATATAATCATTTAATTTTGTACATGTAAAATGTTCATCTAATTGTAAAAATAAATCTATTGGCGCATCATATGAAAAATTATATCCTTCTATAAAGGAGTTAAATAAAGTAATTATTTTATGGTCTGCATACTGGAGAAATTTATTAAAAATATTATCTCTATATTCATTATTATTTTTTTCTTCTATTAAATGTGAATATCTATTTTTATAGTTACTAATGAGTTGAATAATACCAAGTAATTCGGTTCGATAATCAACTCTTACTTTGATATTACCATATTTTTTCTCTACATTTTCCATAATACACCCTACTTTCTTAAATCAATTAATTTATAGTTTACTGATTTAATATTATTAAGATCAAAATCTTTAAATGTTTCTCTCATAACAATACTATTATGAGCTTCATCAATACTTCCTGTTTCCCATAAATCAAGAGATTTAGCAAATACATAATAGTTACCTGGTAAATTAAAATTATTTTTATCATAATCCAAATATAAAAATCCTCTAGTAGGATCTAGTAAATACCACTTATTGTTTATAAATATTTCTAAGAAATTATGGCCATGAATAGGTTCTTTTTCTTTATTGTTTACTGTTTTTATCCAATCAATATGAGCCGCTTGTAAAATTATAGTTGGTATATTATTACTACGTAAAATAGTGGCAAATATTATGGCATAATCAGCACATCCAGTTAAAATGTTTGATCTTATTATCTCTTTATTAGTGCGTGAAAATTTAGGAGCTTTTTCTGAATTAAAAATATAAGTTTCTTCAATTATTTTAAATATTTCTTTTACCATATCTATTTGCGAAGTATTAATCATATTACCATATCTATTAATTATTTCATCATCAATTATTATCTGGGAAGTAGATTGTAGAAAAGATGTTAAATTACTATACTTAGGATTTCTAAATAACTCTTTTTTCAATTTATTTCCTCCTTATTTAATTATACTATAAAATTTTTATAAATAAAAAGAACTACTGATAGTTCTTTTAACAATCTTGGTTGCGGGGGAAGGATTTGAACCTACGACCTTCGGGTTATGAGCCCAACGAGCTACCAGACTGCTCCACCCCGCGATGTAATTTATCTATATGGCGGAGGAAGAGGGATTCGAACCCCCGCGCCGTTTACACGACCTCTCGGTTTTCAAGACCGATCCCTTCAACCAGACTTGGGTATTCCTCCATAGATGGTGCCTAAGGCCGGACTTGAACCGGCACGGGATCAACTCCCGCAGGATTTTAAGTCCTGTGCGTCTACCTATTCCGCCACTCAGGCATTAAATGGTGTCCCGTATAGGATTCGAACCTATGACCCTTTGATTAAAAGTCAAATGCTCTACCTGCTGAGCTAACGGGACATAATAATTTGGCTGCCTCGGCTAGATTCGAACTAGCGGAATGTCAGAGTCAAAGTCTGATGCCTTACCACTTGGCTACGAGGCAATTACAAATGGTGGAGAGAGGTGGATTCGAACCACCGAACCCGAAGGAACAGATTTACAGTCTGCCGCGTTTAACCACTTCGCTATCTCTCCAATAACTATGGTGCCGGAAACAGGAATTGAACCCGTAACCTACTGATTACAAGTCAGTTGCTCTACCAGATTGAGCTATTCCGGCAAAAATGGTGGACGATGTAGGACTCGAACCTACGACCCCCTGCTTGTAAGGCAGGTGCTCTAACCAACTGAGCTAATCGTCCATGGGTAGGACGATAAATAATATAACATCTATGCCTATATTTGTCAATAGTTGTAAAGCATTTTATCGCCTACTATTTACATGAAAAAAACATTATCTCTTGCTTATTTTCCATGCATTTCCATTAATTTGTTACTAACCCATTCTGGTAGTTTATCACGAAGTAAATTGAATCCTTTCTTTGTTTCTTTTATTCTTCTTTTTGATTGATGTTCTATTTTATAATCAATATCTTTAATACTTAATTTAACTTGATATGTTTCATCATCTATATCTATTACTTTAACATATATCTTTTCACCTATACTCACGTAATCATTTATATCTCTAACAAAACCATTAGATATCTCTGATATATGTATTAAACCATTATAATATTCATCTAGATTGACAAATACGCCATACGATTCAATGCCTGTAACAGAACCTATTACTATTTTACCAGGTTCTAATTTTGTCATACTACACCTTCTTCCTCGTCCATTATAACATAAATTGTTTAATAAAGCATGCTTTACTATTTATTATAAAATGGTATAATGTTTTTAGGTGATAATATGGACAAAGTCGAAACAAAAATATTAGATGTATTAGAAAAATTAAAACCATACCTTAAAAATGATGGTGGCGATGTTGAATTTATTAAATATGAAGATGGCATCGTTTATGTTAGATTTATGGGAGCTTGTCAAAGTTGCCCAATGTTAGATCAGACATTAAAAGAAGGAATTGAAATGGCTTTAATGGTTGAAATACCAGAAGTTAAAGGTGTTGAACGTCTATCAGAATAAAAACTCAGTATACTGAGTTTTTATTTATATAATATCCAATTTACTTCAGGAATATTATCTTTCAATTTAATATATGCATAAAAATCTTTTAAGAAATCCTCATATTCATTAATCTTATCAATTATTTTTATTATTTCACGTTCATCTAAGTTATTGTTCATTATTTCTTCATATGTATCAAAATAAAATGATGGATATAACAATCTTCCATATAATAAGCGATATTCTAATGCTGATAAGCGAATATGTTTGAAATATTCATATATCTCATCCCATAATTTATTATTATTAAAGAATTCAGACTTTATATATTCACTAATATCTCTTACTCTAATATCTAAGATAAAATTAATAGGATTATTAGTATCTAATAATGTATCATCAGCTTTAACTCTTTTATGGCAGACAACTAGATTATTATATTCATTAATATTATAATCAATATAAGTATTTTTAATATATGATATAGCATTTTCTCCTAATCCAATAAAATAACTTAATGATTCTCTAAGTAAAGGATACTTCTTACCCATTTGATTAATTTGATATTCAAAATAATCTATTTTATCACTCCATAACTTAACCCAATTATTACGACTTAATTGTTTATTTTTATTAATACCTAAAGTATTAATATGAATATAATTAATATCTGATAAAGTAGTTGGTTTTTTGGTATTAACATAGACTTTCATTAATATATATGATATCTTATCTACAATAGTAACTATTCTACGGTCCTTATTTAAGATTATTTCATGTACTAAGATATTTCTTCTTAGCATCTCTAAATTAAGCTCAAACAAAGGAATAATATCGTTTAAAGGGCGATTAAAGATAAACAGATAATATTTTTCATTATTATAGGAAAAATAAAAATAATTATTATCTTGCTTTATATCATTAGGAAATAAGTTATAATAATAATTGATAATGTTTTTCATATTCTACCTCATAAAATTTTATGAGAAAATAGAATAAAATATGTTAGAAGGAGAAGATATAATGCATAGTTTAAAAAATATAGCTATTAAAAGATTAGAAGAAAGAGGCGTTACTATTGATGATATAGCCATTATAGTATATGATCTACAAAAAGAATATACTAAGATTACTTTAGAATATTGTAAAGAGATAGTATTATCAGTATTAGATGAGAAAGAAGTAATATATGCCGTATTAACTGGTATAGCTTTAGATAAAGCAGCTGAAAATAATAAATTAGATGAAGAAGTAGTGGATTTAATAATAAATGATAAAAATTTATATAGTTTAGATGAAATATTAGCTTTAAGTATTACTAATATGTATGGTGCTATAGCTTTAACTAATTTTGGATATTTAGATAAAATAAAACCTTATGTTATTGGTAGAGTTGATCAATTAGGGAAAGAAAAAAGGTCATGTTGTACCTTTTTAGTTGATTTAGTAGCTGCTATAGTAGCTGCTAGTGCTAGTAAAATAGCTCATAAATAAAAAAGTATCATTATGATACTTTTTTTATTCTTTTATATATTCATTTCCTGGCATATTTTTATTTTTATTTTGTTGAATATTTTCTATTATTGGTTTCATAGCTCCAACTATAAGTTTAGTATTTTCTAAAATTTCATCTAATTTTTCTGAATCAGTAAGTTCTTTATTACCTTTATTAATTTCATCATTAGCTGCTGCTTCAGCCTTTCTTACAATCTCTTCTAAATCAATATTTGGTGTTGGCTCTGGTTCTAGTGTGGGTTCTGGTTCTGGTGCAGGGTTGGATGTAGGTTTAATATTTCGAACTGGTACTTGCCTATAAATTTTATCTCCTATGTTTTCATATATTGGAGGTAATTTTATAGGTTTACCTTTCCCTTTTAATTCTGCTGGAAGATCTTCTAAATTTTCAACAACAATGCCAAATTCAGCACCAGGATTATTTTTATCATGTGAAGGTAATATAATAGTGCCAATAGTTTCTTTCCCTTGTGAGCTTATTTTACCAAATACACCTTCAGTAACTTTGGCTTTATGATTACCATCGCCTTTTATCACCCTATTTAAATTAATAGGTCGAAAATCTACCCCTGGAATCATATTTATTTCTGGAATACCTGTATTATTCATATTGTATCTCCCCTTTATTTTATTGTTTCTTAGCTAATTGCTTTATTATTTCTTTAATTTTTTGCCATTCTTCATCACTATTAATACCTGTCAATTGTTTTTCACCATTAATTTCTTCTAATGCCGATACATAAATAGTAATATTGCCATTTTCATCTTTTTCATTCTTAGTATAAATTACATATTCTTTATTTGTATCCTCTATTTTAAAAGCAATAACCACCTCGACATCAGTTTTATTTCCTTCTGGATCGACAATAGTTATCATTTTCTTTTCTTCTTCATTCATATAGTTGCCCTCCTTACTCTTCTATTCCTAGTTTATCATAATAAACCTAATAATAACACCTCATCTTAGGTATTTTTGTCAAACAATGTAAAGTATTATTTCTTCTTTAGAATAAAATAACGACACCCATAAGCACAATAATCTTCAATATATTTATCAATATATTTAAAATTATTAATCTCTTTTACATTTTTATTATTACTATCATAAAAACCTTTTAAACGAAGTTTACCATAAGCATAATCTCCTACTATATAATCATAATCCATAAAGTAATCTGTACATTTTTCATGAAATTCATTACTATCAAAACATTCTTTAATATCTTTTATTAGTTCATATTCATTATTATTAGCAATAATCTTTTCCATCTAATCACTTCCTATTTATAATCTTTTTTATAGGCATCTAATTGAGCTCTATATTTATCTAATTTAGAACCAGAATTCCATGCCATATAACCATTATTTAAACCAGCATCAAATAAACCTTTACTCTGAGCTTCTAGTTGAGGAGCATCATAAGTTATATATGGAGCTTTAATAGTATCAAAAGCTTGTACCCATGTTCTTAACTTAGCTGGTGTAGGTATTTCTTTTTGTCTTTGCATAACATATTTACTACCCCAATAATTTAATAAATCATATGGTACAGTCCATACTGGAACTTTAAAATTATATTCATATTTATTAAAATGATCAGGATAAGGCATAGCACTAATAACATCTGCAATATTACTTATAGCTGCCCAATATTGACCATAGGAGGTTACATAGTTATGAGCTGATTCACCAAAGACATCGATTGATACATAGACATTTAATTTATGTTATTCATTACAAGCATATCTAACAAATCTTTGAATAGCTTGGGCTTTTTCTTCATTATAAGTATTTCTAAAATTTAAGAGGCCTTGCTTTTCATACTCTTTTGTCTTATCAGGAAACCTTACATAGTCAAATTGAATTTCATTAAAGCCCATTTCCTTAACAGCTTCTTTAGCTAAATTAACATTGAATTCCCATACATCTCTTTGATAAGCACTTGGCCAATAAGTATTTTGATGTAAAAATAAACTACCATCTTTATTACTACTAATAGCATGTTCTGGATGGTCGATAGCATAATACTTATCTTTAAAAACAGTAATACGACCTATAACATAGTAACCAGCATCTTTTAATTTAGTAATAGCTGTTTTATATCTATCGAAACTATTATTAGCTTTATTATAATTAGTAATTGAATATTGTTTCATAACAGGTGATGCATATCCTGACGATTGATTATCCTTTATATCGATGACAAAAGCATTTATTTTAGTGTTTTTAACTAAATCAATATATTGATCAATATGTGATATAACATTACTACCCGAATTTAAATATAGAGCATATACTGGATCTGGCATCTTATTATCTTTAAAGGTTGGTTTGGGTGCTGGATAATAATCTAAATTACCAGCATATCCTCCTCCATATCTATTACCTCTTTTTTCATGAACATCATAATATTTTTCGGGTTTATAATTTAAAAGAGCGGTCTTTTTATCTAAAGCTGTATATTCTCCAGCAATAATACCTGTTATATTTCGAACTTTAACTGTATAGATATTAACAATGCCTTCATTATTTATTTTATCAAAATCAATTACTTCTAATTGTTCACCTTTTTTAACTAAAGTTAAAAGCTTACCATTATTATCTTCTTCAAGTAAATTAATTGGTGTTCTAACATAGACGTATTGTTCCATAACAATATCTTTTTCATTATTTACAATATTATCTTTCTTAACATAGTATTTAATACTATTAACATTAATTTCATAATACATATTATTTTCATCATCTTTTAAAATCTTTTCTTTATTAATAATTATCTTTGTGCCTCTAGGTATACTAGTAGCTTTCTTTAATTGTTCATCAAATAAATCAACATAATAAGTAGCAGAAGCTAAAAAGACTTGATTTTCTAAAGCTACTTTATTAAAACTATTATAGATAGAATATATAATATAAATGATAACAATAAACCAAATAAAAAATAGCCCTCTATTTTTTATTCTTTTTATACGTTTTGATCGTCTTCTTCGTTTTCTACTCATTTGATGCACCTCTACCCTATGAAAAGTATATCATAACTAAATATTTTATTCCATAGGTAATGCTAATATTGGCGATGATTGGCTAATACCAGCTTGATAGTATCTCGGTATCTCACCTCTTATAACTTTAGTAGCTACGGGAATAGTTAATTCATAATTAACATCTTTAGACATTAGAGGTAATATTAGACGATTAATAATATCGACATGAATAAATATTTCCATAATAACGTTATTAATACCATAATTTCTAATTTTTGTATCGATATTAGTATTTAAACTACCTATTAAAGAAAACTTTACTGGTATTTTAGGACCCAAATTAGCAAGTAAAGAAGTATTGGTAATAACACCAAAGGGAATTTCATAAATTACTCCCCTCTTCAATCTTTCAATATCATATCCGAAAAAAATATTTTCATAATCATCGATTAGATTTAATTCTCCTTTTTCTAATGCTTTTAAATTTCGTTGAATAGCATCTGATGCTGAATTTAAAACCCGGTTAACAATGACTGGATTAAAATCAACACTAACTATCTGCCCTTCACTATTTTGAGTAGTAACAAATAATTTTTCAACATCTAATTGTTCCAATACTTCTTCTGATATAGCATTATGAATAATCTGATTATTTAATTGTTCAACCCGAAATTGAGCATAAGTTAAAAAGATAGGACCAGCTTTTATACCCATATATCTAATTAATAAAAAAGATACAATAAAGACAGCTGTAATAACCATTAATATTGGCGATGCTATTGAGTGTGGTTTCTTTATTTTCTTTAATCTAATCTTATTAGTCATATTTTCACCTATTTAACTATATGTATAGTAATAATTTTTTAGATATTGCAAACTATATATAAGAGAAAGGAAGAATTCTATGTTTCATAATAAAGTAAAAGATATAATGACTAAGAAAGTTATTTCAGTTAGTAAAGATAGTAGTTTTTTTGAGGTAGCTAGTTTGATGGCTCAAAATGATATTGGTTTTGTACCAATTGTCGAAGGTGAACGAATAATAGGGGTTATAACTGATCGTGATATGGTTATTAGAGGTATTACTAATAGAGAAGATAGCAACGCTAGTATTGGTAAATATATGACGCAAGAAGTAGTATTTGTTAAACCTAATACTCCTATTGAAGCAGCTAGTAGATTGATGGCTGATCGTCAAATAAAAAGATTATTAGTTATCGATGATGGTACATTAGTAGGTGTCCTATCATTATCTGATATTACTAATCACAATCATAAAAAAGCTATGAAAGCTTTAGCTGGTATTCAAAAAAAACATAAAAAAAACTACTTCAGTGATAATCCCGAAGTAGATGAATTTAAATTATAATTATTTTTTAAATAAATTTAAATCAACATAGTTATTTAATATAAACAAAGTAACAGTTGTAATAATAACAAGGAGAATAAATAATAGAATTTTTATTAAAGTACCATTAACTTTAACAGCTGATTCTAAATCTTTTACTTCATCTTCAAAATCATCTTTACCAAAATCTACAGTACTAGTATAGAATGATTTATCTAAATCATTAGCATCGATATTTTCCTCTTTGGGTTCTTTATTTTGTTCTAATGATTCATTATTCTCTACTTTATCATTAACTTTACCTGATACTAATGTATGTTCATCTGGTAATAGATCAGATAAAAGCTCACCATGAGGTTGCGGTTGAGTTTTTTTACTTAAATCATTTAATACTCTTTTGTTCATAGTAATGGTATTAATTAATTCTTTTAATCGTTCTTCATCTGATTCTGTTTCTTCTTCAGTAACATTAATTTTATCCCCAATATTTAAACCATTTAAGATATCGAACTGGGTATTAGTTAATTTGCGATATCTATCTCTATCATCTTGGTCCCCTTTTTCGGTCTTAGCTTTTTCTAAAATACTATTAATATCATATATTTTATCTTCAGCTTCTTCTTTTAATTCAATACTAGGATCCATCTTTTTATCATCATTAGCCATTATTCTATTATATTCTTTTAAACGACGATAATTTTCTCTTGTTTTAATATCAGTACCAGCAATATTATCCATTAACTCTATCTCGTTAGCCGTAGATATATTATCGTCGGCTGCTAATGGATCTAATCTATAGATAGTATCATAAATTTTTTTATTTTTTTTAATTCGCTCATTATCATCTATGTCATTATTATAATATTTTTCTAAACGACTTCTCATCGTATCACCTCATAATTATCTAACTAGATTTTAACATGTTTCACCAATATTTTCAAACAATATCGGTTGCATTTTTGTCAAATAAAATATATAATTTAATAGTGTGAAGGAGGATATTTTAACATGAAAGTTGAAGTCGATAAAGATAAATGTATTGGCTGTGGAGCATGTACTACTATTGTTCCCGAAGTGTTTGAATTAAACGACGAAGGATTCTCTTATGTGAAGACTGATGAATACAATGAAACAAAGAAAGAAGATATTTTAGATGCAGCTGAGAGTTGTCCAACTGACGCTATTATTATTAAAGAATAAAAAAGTAACCAATTGGTTACTTTTTAATTGACACTTATTGACATTATTTATATAATATCCTATTAAGGAGTGATAATATGATAATGCATAAATCAATATTAGAAGATTTATTAACTGAAGATTGTGCTGCTGGTCATAGAGTTACAGAGTGGAACACTTTAATTTGTAATGTCACTGATGAACAATTAGTTTTTATTAAAGATACTATTAAAAATAGTACCAAAACTGGTGTTATAGATGTTGTAATTGAATTTGATGAACAAGAATTAAAGAAAATGACCAATATTATTGCAACATTACCTGATTATAGCAGATCATTGGGTGTAAGTATATGGAGTGAGTATATATATTATCTCATCTATAAAGGTATCTTGGTACATTCTAATGCTAATCCAAATGCTACTGATTTGACATTAGAGCACCTAAATCTTTATCAAAATTTAGGTACAATTTCAAATGCGCAAGTATACCTAGAAATGGTTTCTAAATCAAAAGTTAGCAATTTTTTTATCTGTTGGAAGTTAGATGATTATATTAGGGACCTGCAAAAAACTGTAGTTGTACATTTTATTGGTTTAGATAAAGTTAGTGACCAAAGACTACAAATAGC
>JBJKSD010000005.1:0-25548 GCA_046704245.1 Bacilli bacterium | reverse complement strand
ATACAATGACATGAAGAAAAGCAAGAACACCCTGAATATAGTTTTGGTACTCTAAGAATTTATGTTATACAATGACTTTATTGTTTCACCAGATGATGAAAATTCAGTTTTGGTACTCTAAGAATTTATGTTATACAATGACCTTCGCCTATTCCTAATCCGTCTAAAACTAGTTTTGGTACTCTAAGAATTTATGTTATACAATGACAGATTATATAGAGAAAAGCAAAAATTAATAGTTTTGGTACTCTAAGAATTTATGTTATACAATGACTGTTAGTTGTTATAAGCATTTTTACACCAAGTTTTGGTACTCTAAGAATTTATGTTATACAATGACATTTTACTCGCATATTGACCTCTATATGCCGTTTTGGTACTCTAAGAATTTATGTTATACAATGACCAGAAAGGGAGAACAATGGTTCTCAAAGGTGTTTTGGTACTCTAAGAATTTATGTTTTACAATGACTACATAGATTTTGTTGGTGGTGTAGACTACGTTTTGGTACTCTAAGAATTTATGTTATACAATGACTTCTTTCATATTTTTCTGCACTCCTCACATGTTTTGGTACTCTAAGAATTTATGTTATACAATGACATAATGATATAATTAATTATTTCACAATTGGTTTTGGTACTCTAAGAATTTATGTTATACAATGACATTAGGAGGATATAAAAGGTTATTGAAAGAGTTTTGGTACTCTAAGAATTTATGTTATACAATGACAAATATCAGGAATAAAAGTAAAAGGAATAAGTTTTGGTACTCTAAGAATTTATGTTATACAATGACCAGAATATCAAATAGAAATGGATAGAGTGAGTTTTGGTACTCTAAGAATTTATGTTATACAATGACACGAAAGCAATTTAATAATTAGTGAAGCAAGTTTTGGTACTCTAAGAATTTATGTTATACAATGACTAAAAGAGTTAGAACAAGAAAGAGACACCTGTTTTGGTACTCTAAGAATTTATGTTATACAATGACAAATATTTTTATTAATAATTCTTTTTCTGTGTTTTGGTACTCTACGAATTTATGTTATACAATGACTAATCAAGTTATTTTAAGAGAGTTAATGGAGTTTTGGTACACTAAGAATTTATGTTATACAATGACTAATCAAGATATTTTAAGAGAGTTAATGGAGTTTTGGTACTCTAAGAATTTATGTTATACAATGACAGAAAGGGAGAATAATAGTTCTCAAAGGTAGTTTTGGTACTCTAAGAATTTATGTTATACAATGACAATTATATAGATAAAGGACTAACAAGTTTAGTTTTGGTACTCTAAGAATTTATGTTATACAATGACTATAACAACTATCATTTAAATATTTATCACGTTTTGGTACTCTAAGAATTTATATTATATTAGTTAATAGATGATTAGTTTTGGTCATCATTTTTATTTTTATAATTTATTTTACATGTTATAATAAATATAGGTGATATGATGAAGAAAATAATATTAGTAGATGGTAATAATCTCTTATTTAGAAGTTATTATGCTACCGTATATACTGGTAATATGATGAAAAATTCTAAAGGGTTTCCTACTAATGCTCTATTTGGATTTACTAACATGATTAATAAGATAATTAATGAAGAAAAACCCACTTATATGATGGTAGCCTTCGATAAAGGGAAAACTTTTCGACACGAATCTTTTGCTGGGTATAAAGAAGGACGTATTGAAATGCCTGATGAATTACGTCAACAATTTCCTGTTGCTAAACAATTATTAGAATGTATGAATATTAAATATTTAGAAGTCGATAATTATGAAGCTGATGATATTATAGGTACAGTAGCTAAAATGGTCGATATCGATGATGATTTTATTGGTACGATTGTCAGTAGCGATAAAGATTTATTACAGTTAATAAGTAAAGATATCAACGTTAAATTATTAAAACAAAAAGATTATATTTTATATGATACCCAGTCTTTTAAAAAAGATTATGGTCTTGATCCAATTAAAATGATTGATTTAAAAGCCTTACAAGGTGATCCATCAGATAGAATACCTGGTGTTAAAGGAGTGGGAGAAAAAACCGCCCTTAATCTTTTACATGAATATGGTGACCTCGATAATATTTATCATAATCTTGATAAGATTAGTGGTAAATTAAAAGAAAAATTAGAAAAAGATAAAGATAGTGCTTATTTTAGTAAAGAGTTAGCTACTATTCATAAAGAAGTACCAATTAATATTAAATTAGAAGATATGAAGTATAGTAATATTCACTGTGATCAATTAATTAACATGTATGAAGAATTAGAATTCTATTCATTCTTAAAATCATTGCGTAAAGATAATTATGAAATAAAGAAACAAGAAGTAACAATTATTAATAATATCGATGATTTAAATATTAAGAATAATTCAGCTTTATATATAGAAATATTAGGTAGTAATTATCATACTGCTAAGATATTAGGAGTAGCTATCTATAATAAAGAACAATCATTTTATATTCCCTTTAATATTTTAACAAAGAATCCTAACTATACCTTTAAAAACATTGCTTATACCTATGATTTAAAGAAAGCTATAGTTAGTTTAAGAAGATATAATATTAATTTAACTAGTGTTAAGTTTGATTTAATGATTGCTGCTTATTTACTTAACTATAATATTAAGAATGACATTAGTTATCTAGCTAATCAATTAGGATACGATATACCGTTCTATGAAACTGTTTTTGGTAAAGGTAATAGTTTTAAAGAAGTAACCGAAGAAGAAATAGCTAATCTATGTATTAGGAAAGCTAAATTCATATATGAGATGTATGACAGGTTTAGTGATGAAATAAAAAGAGAAGATATGATTAAAGTCTTTACCGAAATAGAAATGCCTTTAATCGAAGTCTTAGCTGATATGGAATATACAGGAATTAATATTAATATAGATACGTTAAATAAAATAGGTGAAGAATTACAAGATAAGATAACTAAAATAACTAACGAAATATATAAAATAGTAGGTTTTGAATTTAATATTGGTTCTCCTAAACAATTAGGTGAAGTATTATTTGATAAATTAAACTTACCATATGGTAAGAAAGGTAAAACTGGTTATTCAACTGATAAGAATGTTTTACAACGGTTAATTAATGTTCATCCGATAGTATCTAAAATTCTAGATTATCGTACTTTAGTTAAAATATATGGTACTTATGTCGAAGGATTAAAAAATAGTATCCTTGATGATCAAAAAATCCATACTATCTATAATCAAACTTTAACTAGAACGGGACGTCTATCATCAATTGAACCTAATCTACAAAATATTCCTATTAGGAATGAAGAAGGACGTATTATTAGAAAAGCCTTTGTCCCAAGTAAAGGTTGTATCATTATGTCTTCGGATTATTCCCAAATTGAACTTCGTATCTTAGCTCATTATTCTAAAGCTCCAAACTTAATGGAGGCTTTTAACAAAGGCATGGATATTCATACTAAGACAGCAATGGACATCTTTAATGTTAAAGAAAAAGATGTTACTAAAGAAATGAGAAGGCAAGCTAAAGCTGTTAACTTTGGTATTATCTATGGTATTAGTAGTTTTGGGTTATCAGAGAACTTAGATATTGATGTTAAATCAGCTAAGAAGTTCATCGATAAATATTTAGATACATTTCCTGGTATTAAAAAATATATGGATGGTGTTATTAAAGAAGCTCATGAAAAAGGTTATGTTAAAACTATTATGAATAGAAAAAGAATTATCGATGAATTAAATAATCCTAATTATATGGTTAGAGCGCAAGGTGAACGTATGGCTTTAAATACTCCTTTCCAAGGTAGTAGTGCTGATATAATTAAAAAAGCTATGGTTGAGATATATAATAAGTTAAAGAAAGAAAAATTAAATAGTAAGATGATTTTACAAGTACATGATGAATTAGTATTTGATGTCGATAAAAAAGAACAAGCTAAGATGGCTAAAATCGTCGAAGATATTATGGAAAACACTTATAAACTAGATGTACCAATTAAAGTTGATATTAATTTTGGTAATGATTGGTATGATGTTAAATAATTAATATGGGGGTGAGTTAATGCCTGAATTACCAGAAGTTGAAACTGTAAAAGAAACGCTAAAGAAAAAGATCTTAAATAAAACTATTTATGATATAAATATCTATTGGGATAATATTATCAAGTATCCATCTAAGGATACTTTTATAGCTAGTATTAAAAATCAAACTATTCATGACATAACTAGAAGAGGTAAATGGTTAGTATTTACTTTAGATGATTATTATTTATTAAGCCATTTACGGATGGAAGGTAAATATTATCTTAAAGAACATAATCAACCAAGAGAAAAACATGAACACATTATTATTAATTTAGGTGATATTGAATTGCGCTATCATGATACTAGAAAATTTGGTAAGATGTATCTTATTAAAAAAGATGAAATAAATAAAAAAGGACCTCTAGTTAATTTGGGTTTAGACCCTTTTGTCCAAGAACTGACCGTAGCTTATTTAAAAGATAAATATAAACATAAAAAATTACCAATAAAAACAATCTTATTAGATCAAAATATTATAACTGGTATTGGTAATATCTATGCCGATGAAATATTATTTTTATCAAGAATTAATCCCAATAAAGCTGCTCATAAATTAACTAAGAAAGAATTACAAAGTATTATCGATAATACTAAATTAGTTTTAAATAAAGCTATTACTATGGGAGGTACAACTATTAGAACATATACTTCTTCATTAGGAGTATCAGGTCAATTCCAACATGAACTATTTGTTCATAAAAGACAAGGTGAACCATGTAAGATATGTGGTAGTACTATTAATAAAACCAAAATAGGTGGTAGAGGTACATACTATTGTAAGCATTGTCAAAGATAATAACATAAAAAGACATAAATCTTAATGTCTTTTTTTTATAATTAAATAGGTGATATATATTAGAATTTATTTAGATTTAATATTTATCTTAAATTTTTTATTTGATTTTCTTTTATTATTAACAATAGGTATAATATTACGCCGCAATATATATTTTAGACGTCTTTTTTTAGGAGCTTTTATTGGAGCTCTAAGTATTTTTCTATTATTTATCCCCTTAACTTCGTTCATCTTATTTATATATAAACTAATTATTAGTATTTTCATGATTATAGCTACTTATGGTTATAAGAACCATCGTTATTTATTTACTAATCTATTGTTTTTATATATGGTTAGTATTGTTTTAGGAGGCTTCCTCTATTATCTAAATATTGAGTTTAGTTATCGTCAAGAAGGGTTAATTTTCTTTCATAATGGTCTATCAATAAATTATATCTTCTTATTAATAATATCTCCAATTATTATCTTTATTTATATTAAACAAGCTTTACAATTAAAAAATAAATATGCCCATTATTATAAAGTTGATTTATATTTTAAAGATGGTACTGTCAAAAAATTAATTGGTTTTTTAGATACTGGCAATAGGTTATACGATCCTTATAGTAATCGCCCTATTATTTTGGTTGATCAAAAAGAAATAAATTTTAACTTTGATGAATATACTTCATTGTTAGTACCTTATGATACTTTAAATAATCATGGTTTATTAAAATGTATTATGTTAGATAAAGTTAATATTATCGGTGTAGGTGAAAAACATAATGTTTTAGTAGGTATTAGTAGAGAAAAAATTAATATCGATGGTGTAAGTTGTATCTTACATACTAATTTATTGGAGGGTTAAAATGTTAAAAAAATTAATATATATTATCAACAAACTATTTAGTGAAGTTAGTCATATCTTTTATCTTGGAAGTAGTGATAAATTACCAGAACCATTAAATAAAGAAGCCGAGCAAAAGCACTTAAGATTAGTAAAAAAGGGTAGTATTAAATCAAAAAATATTCTAATTGAACACAATTTAAGATTAGTTGTTTTTTTAGCTAAAAAGTATGAAAATACTGGTTTTGAATTAGAAGACTTAGTAAGTATTGGTACTATTGGTTTAATAAAAGGAATTAATACTTTTGATATTAATAAAAATATTAAGTTAGCAACTTATGCTAGTCGATGTATAGATAATGAAATATTAATGTTTTTAAGAAAAAATAAAAAACTTAGAACCGAGATTAGTTTTGAAGAATCACTTACTTATGATACTGATGGTAATGAATTAAGATTAGAAGATGTTTTGGGTACTGATGGTGATATTGTCACTAAAGAATTAGAAGAAAAGTTTGAAAAACATGCTTTACTAGCTGAAATAAATAAATTAGAGCATCGTGATCGAGAGATAATGACTTTAAGATATGGTCTAAATAATAAAGAAGAGATGACGCAAAAAGATGTAGCTAATAAGTTAGGTATCTCCCAATCATATATTTCTAGAATTGAAAAAAAGATCATACGCAAATTAAAAGCATTAGTAGGATCATAATAGTATAAATTCCTTCTTTTTTGTCCACAATGTGAATAGAAAAGGAGGTTTTTTCTTTGGCACGTCACAAAGTAGAAATAAGTGGCGTGAATACTGCGAATATTAAAGTCTTAACCACTGAAGAAATGATTACTCTTTTTAATCAGATGCATAATGGTGATCAATTAGCTAGAAATGAATTAGTTCAAGGTAATTTAAAATTAGTATTAAGTATCTTAAAAAGATTTACTAATCGTAGTGATAATATGGATGATTTGTTTCAAGTTGGATGTATTGGTTTATTAAAAGCAATCGATAATTTTGATTTAAATCATAATGTGCGTTTTTCAACTTATGCTGTACCTATGATTCTAGGTGAAATAAGAAGATATTTAAGAGATAATAATGCCTTGCGTATATCTAGATCATTAAAAGATACGGCTTATCGGGCTTTAAAATTAAAAGAAGAATTAACTAATCAAGAAGGTAAAGAACCATCCATGGAAAGAATTGCTGATATCTTAGCTTTACCTATTTTTGATGTTTTAAATGCTTTAGATGCCATGCGTGAACCAGTTAGTATGTTTGAACCCATCTATAATGATGGGGGTGACACGATATATTTATTTGACCAAATAGAAGACAAGAAAGATTCATCTAAAGATTGGGATATTAAAATAGCATTAGATCGAGCTTTAAAAAAGTTAAAAGAACGTGAACGATATATTTTAAACCAACGTTTTATTATTGGTAAAACCCAAATGGAAATAGCTGAAGAAATAGGTATCTCCCAAGCTCAAGTATCTAGATTAGAAAATAATGCTATTAAGACTATCAAGAAATTAGTTAAATAGCATACATTTAAATAGGAAGTGGTATTATGCGTTTATCAGATATTCAACATAAAGATATAATTAGTATGACTGATGGTAAAAAAATAGGTAACATCATAGATATGCGAATTGATTTAGATGGTACTATTACATCAATCATTGTTGAGCCTTCTAGAAAGCCATTTAAATTTCTAATAGCTAAAGAAGAAGTAGAAATAAAGTGGAGTAATATTATTAAGATAGGAGAAGATGTTATCTTAGTTAATATTTCATAATAAAAGAATTTATTTACATAAATTCTTTTCATTTAATTGAAAAGATATAATCCTTCCTATATACTTATAATAGTGGTGTATTATGAAAAAAGGCTTTACATTAATTGAATTACTTGCTGTTATAGTAGTATTAGCTATAATTTTAGTAATTGCTATTCCTAATGTAATGAAGATTATAACGCAATCTAAATTAGATGTTTATGCTCGAAATGAAGAATTATTAATAGAAGCTACTAGATCTTATTTAACTCAAAATGGTATCTCACTAAATAGTGGTGAGAGTTTAACTGTCAATTATACCACTTTAAAAACTAATAATTTTATTGAACCAATTAAAGATTTAGATAGTGATAATGAGTGTACGCAATCTAAAGTATATATTACTAATACTTCAGGTACATATATTTATAAAGCAGGTTTAATATGTGATAATTATCTTAGTTTAAAAACTTTTGATTTATTAAAAGGATTAGGTAATTTTGCTAAAGATTCTAATAGTGATGGTGTGGCAGATGGTTTTTTACAAAATGGTACTAGAGCTATTAATTTATCAGTTCAAAATAATATTCAATATTATACAGCCAATGATGTTAATGCTGGTATTTATTATCGTAAAGATGGTTTTGCTTTACCCATTCAATTAGGTCAACAATATTATCTTTATGCTAAAGTTAAATCAACTTCGGTTACTCGTTTAGCTTTGGAAAATGCTTCAGGTAGTGTTATATATCATACCGGTAGTAACAATTTTGAAACTCTTACGGGTATCTTTATTCCAACTAGTGATATTGGAGCCATTATTTTATATGAGAATGTAATAGGTACTAATGTTCAAACTAAGAATTGGTATGCTCTTAATTTAACATATATCTATGGAGCAGGTAATGAACCCACTAAAGCAGTTATGGACAAATTAGTTGGTCAATCATACTAAAAATCAGTCATTTTCCTTATCTTTATATGATATAATTTTATTAGGTGATAAAATTGAAATTAACTAAAAAACATTATCTTATTAGAGGTACTATATTTATAATTTTAGGTGTTATTATGCTCTTTATGATTTTTTATAATAAAGATTTTAAAGAATACACTAAAAATTTATTTTATATGGATACTTATATAAATGTAAAAATATATTCTAATAATGAAGAAAAAGCTAAGCAAGCTTTAGATGAAGTAGATAAAATATATAAAAAGTATCATCAATTAACTAATCGTTATAGTTCATATGACAATATTAAAAATATTTATTATATTAATAATGTTTTAAAGAATAATGAAAAGATTAAAATTGATAAAGAATTATATGATATTATCAAATATAGCATCGATGCTTATGAAGATAGTAATGGTCTATTTAATATTGCTTTAGGTAATGCTATCGATGTATGGAAAAAATATCGTGACTTAGGTACCGGAATTCCTACATATGCTGAATTATCTAATCAAGGTAGTTTAGATATTACTGATATTAAATTAGGTGATGATTATACTATTGAAAAAGAATCGGGCGTCAAAATTGATTTAGGAGCAATCAGTAAGGGATATACTACAGAAATAATAGGTAATTATTTAGAAAGTATTGGATTAAGAAGATATATTATCAATGCTGGGGGTAATGTTAAAGTAGGTAAACACTATGGGCGTGGTGAATATAAGATAGGTATTGAAGAACCTAAGGCTTCTAGTAATGAAATATTTCAAGTAGTTAAGGGTAATAACATTAGTGTTGTAACTAGTGGTGGTTATGAACGTTTTTATGAATATGAAGGTAAAACTTATCATCATATTATTGATCCTAAAACATTATATCCACCTATGTATTTTGATTCGGTTACTATTATAGCTAAAGATAGTAAAATAGCTGATATGTTATCAACGGCAGTCTTCTTAATGCCATTAGCTGATGGTCAAAAATATGTTAATTCATTAAAAGATATTGAAGCTATTTGGTATGCTCATGATGGAAAAATATATTATTCTAAAGGATTTAAGAAATATGAATAAGAGTGATATAAAATTAATTATTGGTATTTTATTTATCATAGCAACATTTTTGTTATTTACTAATCATGTAAATAATAATGGCCCTAAAAGGGCTATTGTTTATTATAATAATAAAGAGTTAATATCGATTGATTTAAAAGATGAGGTATTAAAAGAATATAAAGTAAAAGGATATAATGGTGATGTTATATTACAAACTTTAAGTGGTAAGATTAGAGTATCAGAAGAAACATCTCCTCTTCATATATGTTCTTATCAAGGATGGATTGATTCACCCCATGAAGTGATTGTTTGTTTACCAAATAAGATAGTAGTTAAAATAGAAGATAATAATCGCGAAATAGATACAGTAGTTAGGTGATTTATGAATATACGAAAAATAACCATGTTATCAATGTTATTAGCCTTATCAGCAGTCTTAAATATTATTGAAAGTACTATTCCTATACTATCTAGTATGATACCCGGAGTAAAGTTAGGATTAGCTAATACTATAGTTATCTTTGCTATCTATATGTTTACTTTTAAAGATGCTATGTATATTTCAGTGGGTCGGGTTTTTTTAGTAGGATTAATTAGGACAGGCCTATTTAGTCTATCTTTCTTTTTTAGCTTATCAGGATCGATTTTAAGCACTATAGCCATGTATCTAACTAAAAGATATACCTCTTTATCGATAGTAGGAGTCAGCATTGTTGGAGCCCTTGCTCATAGTATAGGTCAAATATTAATTGCTATATTTATGTTAAAGACTTTAAATGTTATATTCTATTTACCCTATATTTTATTCTTTTCAATACCTACTGGTATTATAGTGGGTATGGCTGCCAATAAGGTGTTAACTTTTTATCATCAGAAGACATAAATATTGTCTTTTTACTTTATCTTATATATAATTATGCTTAGATAGGAAAAGGGATTATATGAAAAAAATATTAATGATAGTAATGGTTATGGGTTTAGTAGTATTATCTGGTTGTACTAAAGTATCAGGTCTATATAAAGAAGGGACTTATTTCGCTTATGATGAAGATACTATGTATACAGCTGTTGCTTATGTTGATGATACAGGTACTTTAAAAAGTTTATTCTTTGATGCAGCATATATCAAATATGATAATAACAATAAGTGTCCAACAATTGTTAACCATGGTAAGACTCAATGTAAACCAACTACTAAACAAATACTCGGTAATGATTATGGTATGAAAGCTGTTAGTACCATTGATAAAGAATGGTATGAACAAGTCAAAACATTTGCTACTAAAGTTATTAAAGAACAAGGTATCGATTGGTTACAATTAAAATATAAAGATACTAATGGCAATATAACTTCTACTGCCCCATCTAAAGATAGCAGTAAAATATATACTGATTCTGTATCGGGTGTTACTATTTCCGTTGATAATCTATATCGACTTGTTAGTGACATTTTAAATCAAGCTAAAAAATAAAGGCACTAGGTGCCTTTATTTATTTTATAATACATGATATAATTTGGAAGGTGATGACATGAAAAAATATATTTATATTTTGACGGTCTTATTAATTATAATTGATCAAGCATCTAAACTTATAATCACTCACTTGATTAATATTGGAGATAATATAAGTATTATTCCTAATTTTTTATATCTAACTAATATTAATAATGAGGGTGCAGCATGGGGTATTTTACATGGTCAATTATTATTTTTAATTGTTATTTCTTTAATAGCAATTTGGTATATATTTAGATTAATTAACCATTTAAATCATATTACTAGTTATGATATTATCGCTTATACTTTATTACTCGGTGGTATAATAGGTAATCTAATCGATCGTCTTATTTATGGTCATGTTATTGATTTTATTAATTTTTATATTGTTAGTTATGATTTTCCCGTCTTTAATATTAGTGATATGGCTATTGTCATAGGAATGATGTTAATTATTTATGATATGTTAATTAAAGGGGATAGAGTAAATGCAAACATTAATCGTCGATGAATATAATGATGAAGAACGTATTGATAAGTATTTAATAGATTACTTAGGTTTTAGTCGTACTAAAATCCAAAAATTAATTAATGGTAATTATATTAAAGTAAATGATAAAGATATAAAGAGTAGTTATATTGTTAAAACTGGAGATACTATTACTGTTGAAGTGGTTGAAACTAATATAACAACTGTTGAACCAGAAAATATATCACTAGATATCTATTATGAAGATGATGATATCTTAGTAGTTAATAAACCAAGTGGCATGGTAGTTCATCCAGCTCCTGGTCATTATACTAATACTTTAGTTAATGCTCTTTTATATCATTGTAATCATCTATCTAATATTAATGGTAATATAAGGCCAGGTATTGTTCATCGTATTGATAAAGATACTAGTGGTCTACTATTGGTAGCTAAAAATGATAATGCTCATCTAAAATTAGCTCAAGATATTCAAGCTAAAAAAGTAAAACGTCAATATATTGCTTTAGTATCGGGTATTATATATAATAATACAGGTACAGTTGATGCACCAATTGGTAGAGATCTAAAAGATCGTAAAAAGATGACTGTTACTAGTCTTAATGCTCGCAAAGCTATTACTCATTTTAAAGTACTAGAACGATTAAATGATGTTACTTTAATTGAATGTGAATTAGAGACAGGACGTACTCATCAAATTAGAGTTCACATGGAATATATTAAACATCCTATTATAAATGATCCAATATATGGACCTAAGAAGACAATAGATGATACTGGACAATTATTACATGCTCAAAAACTAGGGTTCTATCATCCTATTAATAATAAATATATGGAGTTTGAAGCTCCATTACCATCTAAATTTATTAATATAATGAATATGTTTAAGAAAGATATTAACTAGTAAGATAGAATATATTATTACAGTTTATTTAGGAAGGTGTTACTATGACGCAATTAACTATTGACCAAAAAAATGAATTAGTAATGAAATTATTACATTATTTTATAACGGTAGAGGGTTATAACCCTATTATTTTACATGGGGCTGAAAATGAAATATGGTTAGAGAATTTACAAAATCCATATAAAGTAGTAAGAATAGTATCTAACTATATCCATAACAATGAACAATTTGATTTTGATTTATTTAAAACGAAGAAGATCTTAGATATGATTAAACGCAAAACTTTTTCATTGCGTATGAAAGTTTTAAGTATCTTTATTGATCTGGGTGAGAACGTTAATGTAGAGTCTACTAATTTTGCTGATTGTATCTATATCAAAGATGAGACCGATCTTTCTAAATATCATTTTGTTATTGAACAATTCCCATCTATTGTTTCTAAATTAAAACATGATGAAACGGGTATGAATCTATTTACTAAAATAACTAGTGATATTAATAAAAAGAACGAACAAGATGTCAAAAAGGCTAATGAAATATTCTTGCCTAAGAAATTAATAATAACTTATTTATTAATAGCTATTAATATCTTTGTCTATCTATTATTAGAATATGCTGGAGGTAGTACTAATAGTTTAGTTCTATTAAGATATGGTGCTCTATATGCTCCATTAGTTAGAGCAGGGGAATATTATCGTCTTCTTACTAGTGCTTTTATTCATATTGGTTTATTACATCTACTATTTAATATTTATGTTCTATATGTAGTGGGAGCTCAGATTGAAAACTTCTATGGTAAATTTAAATTCATCATAATTTATCTGTTTAGTGCTATTACTGGTGCTCTAATGTCGATGATTTTTACTAATAGTATTAGCGCTGGAGCTAGTGGTGCTATCTTTGGCTTATTGGGTTCACTAGTATACTTTGGATATCACTATCGTATTTACTTGGGTAATGCGATGCGCAGTCAAATAATACCTCTAATTATCTTTAACCTATTATTAGGGTTTAGTTTAACGGGTATTGATAATGCTGCTCATATTGGAGGATTAATTGGGGGTGTTACTATATCAATGGCTGTAGGAATAAAAAATAAAACCACAATTGTTGATCAAATTAATGGTTTTATCATCAGTACTATCTTAATTCTATTTTTAATATATATGGCCTTTATTTATGCCATATAAAAAGGGATATAATATCCCCTTTTTTATTTTATAGTTTTCGATACAGACCAATAGCTTTACCTAATATAGTAACATTATCTAAGATTATTGGTTCTAAAGTATCATTTTCTGGTTGTAATCTAATATAACCATTTTCTTTATAGAAAGTTTTAAGTGTTACAGTGTTATCTTCGGTCATAGCAACGACGATATCACCATTATTAGCAGTATTTTGTCGTTGCACTATAACGATATCATTATCATAGATACCAACATTTATCATACTATCACCACTAACATGAAGCGTAAATACTTCTTTTTTTAATGGTATTAAATTAATTGGTAAACTAAAAAATTCATTTGGTCTTTCGATAGCTTCTATTGGATTACCGGCTGTAACTTTACCCAATAAAGGTACATCAATAACATTATCATTCTGATTTAAATATTCATTCTTTACTAATATCTCTAGAGCTCTATTTTTAGCATTATCTTTCTTAATGTATCCTTTAGCTTCTAAGTTAGTTAAATGAGAATGAATGGTAGCTGGTGATGATAATCCAACAGCTTTACCAATCTCTCTTACGGTAGGTGGATAGCCATTATTAGCAATATATTTTTTAATATATGCTAATATCTCACTCTGTCTATCGGTTAAATTATCCATCTTAACCTCCTTATATATTTACAGTTTAACATAATAAATGTCAAATGTCAAACATTTGTTCGAATACGATTGACACGAACAAATGTTTGATATAAAATAAAGACAGAATAAAGGAGGAATCGGTATGAAAACAAAAATTAAATTTAAGGGGTTAGTAATCTTTTATATGATCGTTGCTTGTTTAACTTATACTTTAATTTTAAGGGTTGATGGTTTAGAAAGAAATAATAAAATCAATCCTAATAGCATTGTTATTAATCTTTGGTAAGATTATACTTTAAAATTTGGATTACTTTTGCTATAATATCATTATATAAGATAGAAGGTGTAGCATATGAATCCAAATGAAATGAAAATAGTTGATACGATAAGAGCTTTAGGTATAGATATGATCGATATGGCATCTAGTGGCCATCCTGGTATTGTTTTAGGGGCTGCTCCAATTATCTATACTTTATATGCCAAACATTTAAATATAAATCCCAAGAATGATAAATGGATAAATAGAGATCGCTTTGTAATGTCTGCTGGTCATGGATCAGCATTATTATATGCGACTTTATTTTTAGCTGGATATGATTTATCAATTGATGATTTAAAAGCTTTTAGACAGATAGATTCTAAAACCCCAGGTCATCCTGAATATATGGTTACTCCAGGAGTAGATATGACTACTGGACCATTAGGTCAAGGTTTTAGTAGTGCTGTTGGTATGGCTATGGCTGAACGTTATTTAGCAACTAAGTATAATATTAAGAAAAAGAATCTATTTGATCCTAATATGGAAGTCTTTAATTATTACACTTATGTTTTGTGTAGTGATGGTGATTTAATGGAAGGTGTTACTAATGAAGCAGCATCGCTAGCAGGCACTTTAGAATTGGGTAAACTTATTGTCTTATATGATTCTAATGATGTTAGTTTAGATGGTGATATAAATAAAACTTTTACTGAAGATGTCTTAAATCGTTTTAAAGCTTTAGGATGGCACACTCAATCAATTAAAAATGGCGAAGATATTAGTGCTATCGATAAAGCTATTAAAAAAGCTAAAGATACTCCTAATAAACCATCTATTATTGAAGTTAAAACAATTCTAGGTAAAGGATCAATCAATGAAGGTAAAAGTATTATTCATGGTGCTCCTTTAACTAAAGAAGATATTGAACAATTAAAACATAAGTTAGGAGTGCGTAATATTCCTTTTGCTGTATCCCAAGATGCTACTGATGCAATGCGTAAGATGGTAAATGAAAGAGTAACAGCTAAATATAGTTTGTGGCAAGAAACTTTTAAAAAATATTTAGAACAAGCATCAATCCAAGTAAAAAAAGAATTAGAAGATATTATTAATAATAGATATCAATTAGATATTAATCGTCTAGTATGGCAATTTGATGAACAATTAAAAGAAGCAACTAGAGAAACAAATGGTAAGATTATGAATGTTATAGCTGATAATCTTCATAATTTTATGGGTGGTAGTGCTGATTTAGCTAGCTCTACTAAAACTTATTTACATAAATTTAAAAATTATACTAAAGAATCATACGATGGTAAAAATATATGGTTTGGAGTTAGAGAACATGCTATGGGAGCTATTTTAAATGGTCTTAGTCTTTCTGGTATTAGAACTTATGGTTCGACATTCTTAGCCTTTAGTGATTATATGAAGCCAGCTATTAGATTAGCGTGCTTAATGAACTTACCAGTTACTTATATTTTTACTCACGATGCTATAAATATTGGTCAGGATGGTCCAACCCATCAACCAATCGAACAACTAGCAATGTTAAGAAGTATTCCTAATCTTGATGTTTTTAGACCAGCTGATGCTAAAGAAGTAGTTGGAGCTTGGCAAGTAATATTAAAAAATAATAATCCTAGTGCTTTAGTACTATCTCGTTTAGAAGTGGGTTTACAACAAGGGACAAATATTTTATCAGTTGAAAAAGGAGCTTATATTGTAAAACCAGAAAAAGAGCGCTTAGATGGTATTATTATTGCTACTGGATCAGAAGTAGAATTAGCTATTAAAGTAAGTGATGAATTATATAAAAGAGATATTGATATAAGAGTTATCAGTATGCCATGTATGGGTTTATTTTTAAAACAACCTAAAAATTATCATGAACAATTATTCCCCATCGGTGTTAAAAAAATTGTTATTGAAGCTGGTTCTAGTTTCGGATGGCATCGTTTTGTATACAATGAAAAATATTTAATTACTATCGATCAATTTGGTAAAAGTGGTACCAAAGATGATGTTTTAAAGAGTTTTGGTTTTAATATCGAAGCTGTTATTAGTAAAGTCGAAAAGATGTTAAGATAAAAATAGAGGTACTAGTAATTATATTACAGGATGCTCTCTATAAAGGAGAATTCCTATGAAAAGAAATCTAAAAAATGCTTTCACTCTTATAGAAATAATATCAGTTATAGTTATTATTGGTGTTTTATTAGTAATGATTTTTCCATTAATAACTAGTGCTCCAGTTATTTCACAAGCTAAATTTTATGAAAGTCAACAAAATAGTTTATATTTATCTGGTCGTGATTATTTTACTAGTGATCGTACTAGGTTGCCTAAAGAAATAAATGAGCAAAGTATTGTTACTTTAAACACTTTAATATTAGAAGGTTATATTAAACCAATAGTTGATGCTAAAAATAAAGAGTGTGATGGAGATCAAAGTATTGTAAGAGTTACTAATGCTGGTCAAGGAGAATATAAATATTATTCAAGATTAGTATGTGATAATTATGATAGTGCTAATAATAATGCTAATGCCCCAGTTATAACATTATTAGGTAATAATCCAGTATATATCAATCAAAATGAAACTTATATTGATGCTGGGGCTACAGCAACAGATGATATAGATGGTGATATTACTGATGATATAATCATCGATAATACTGTCAATAATAAAGTGGCAGGAGCTTATACTATTACTTATAATGTAGTTGATAGTGGTGGTAATGCTGCTGAAGAAATAACTAGAACCGTATATGTCAATGACATAACGCCCCCAGTTATAACTTTATTAGGTGATAATTTAGTATCATTGTCAGTTGGTGAAACTTATACTGATGAAGGTGCTATTGCACTAGATGATACTGATGGTAATATAACTGATGATATTGTTATAGTCAATAATGTCAATATTAATGTAACAGGTACTTATAATGTTACCTACAATGTAATAGATAGTGCTGGTAATATAGCAACCGAAGTAACTAGAACTGTTATTGTTTGGGATGTTGATTCAACTCCACCAACAGCACCAGTAATAGCAAGAAATATCTATTATTATACAATTACTCCAGGTACCGATAGTGGTAGTGGAGTTGATAGAACAACCTATATCTTAAGTGGAGCAACAACAGTAAGTGAAACAACTTATACTGGCAATATAACTATAAGCAATGTAGGTACTACAACTATAACAGCTTATACCTATGATAATGCAGATAATCGATCAACAGCAGCGACAGCTAGTGTAGTAGTATCAGAACAAACAACTTGTCCATCAGGATATACTTGGACAGGTACCACATGTCAGACAACTCAACCAGCATCGTCATCTACTTATTGTGATTCTGAAATAGGGCAAGGTACATGGAGTGGTGATTCGTGTTCAAATGCACCATCAACTATATATTATTCAGGTGTAACTTGTTCTGGAGATATAAATCAAGATGGTCCATGTTCTACATCAACCATATCTAAGGATGTTGAAAATGTACGATGCCCATCTAGCGGTGAAAATTATGTCTATGAATGGGAAGACGGTGAATATGTAACTAACGAATCATATTGCCCAAGTTCAAACTATTCTAATTTACACTATGTATGTTCACTGGGTAGCTGTTCATACTGTGATTCAAGACCTTATTCTGACTCTGAAGGTTTTAGTGGAACAGTTAGTAGAGATGTAACTTTTCCAACATATGTTTCATGTTCATATACCTACCATTTTACTGATGGCTTCTGCCAACGCTCATGTCTTGTAGAGCATTCTTGGGCATATTTAAAAGGTACAGTATATAAAACTGTGGCTACTCAAAATTATAAGGGTACTCTATCATGTAATTGTACAACAGTATATTCATGCCCATCAGGATGGACTAAAATAGGTTCTACATGTTATAGTTATACAGACCCAACATGTAGTGTTGGAGCAACATATTCAGTAGAAACAGATAAATGTTACCAATAAAAAGGGAGTGTAAGTATGAAATATAAAAATGAAATAAGAATAGTATTAATAATTATAGCCATAATGTTAATAGTAATTCCAATGTTAATAAAAGAACCTGAAAATACTAAAAAAGAAGAAACTATTAAATGGAATAAACAAATAGGTGCATTACAAATAACTGATTTAACATTAACTTATAAAAATAAAGAAAGTAGATTAGTGGCTAAAGTAACAAATAATGGTAAGAAAGACATAGCCCTAAAAAATATTACTATTAGATATCTAGATAAAGAAGGAAATACCATAATGATAATACCGGGCTATATAGGAGATAAGATAGCGGCTAATGAAAAGAAATCATTAGTTAGTATCTATGATGGAGATTTAAGTAAAACAAAAGAATTAAAGTTTACTATTGTTAAATAAATGAAAAGCCCAAAATATATATTTGGGTCTCTTTCTTTCTAAAGGAGAGGTATATATGAATAAAAAGGGATTTACCTTAATTGAATTATTAGCTGTAGCTGTTATATTAGGTTTAATGATATTAGCTGTAGTACCTAATTTATTAGCTACCTATAATCAAGTAAAAGATAAAAATGAAACGTTATTTGTTGAACAGATGACAGAAGCAGCTAAAATTTATGCTGAAAATAATAAAAAAGATATTGAAGGGTTAGAAGAAGTAGGTGGTATTGCCTATATTACATTACAAGATATAGTTAATGCTGGTCTTTTAGAAACCCCTATTATTAATCCTTCTGATAATAGTGAAGTATCTTTATCTACCCTAATTAAAATTACTAGAACAGCTAATAATCAATTTACTATTGAATATGATGTTACTTACCCCTAATAATAATTTAGTGGCAATGTATCTATACTAGTAACAGCGGGAGAAACTGTAACAGGTTATTTTGATAATAGTTAGAAAAAAATTATATATGATCGCCAATATTAAAACATAATTTTAAAATTATGTTTTTTTGACAAATAATATCATCAATATTAATTATTATAGTACTGGTGATATTATGAGGACATACTATATTTTTTTTATTGATGATGCTTTTTTATTACTTTATCGTGATAAACCCAGTTTATTATATCGTAATTTCTATCACATTTATAAGATGAATAATAATAATTATGGTATAGGTTTAAATATCTATAGTCAGTTAAGATATTCATTTAATAAAAGGATTATAAATGAATATATTTATAATAGACATGGTAAAGAGATATCATATAATAATTATCAAAATATTCATATTATTGATAATAAATATACTGGTGAACTAACTAAATTAACGATCTATAATACTTATATTAAAATGAGTACTAATAAGAATTATTCTATTTTTTTTAATACTTTATATCGTACTAAATATAATTTATTTATCTGTGATTTTAATAACCATGATTATTTTTGGTTAGATGAATGTATTAAACAAGTACTTGTTTAAGATACCATTTTTTAGTACAATAATAGGTAGGAGGAAAATAAAATGTGGATGGATATATTACAAATATTATTGGGTGTTATTATTGGTGCTATAGCAGGTTTTCTAATAGCTCGTAAATATATGATGAAATATTTAAAGAGTAATCCCCCAATTAATGAACAGATGATAAGAGCAATGATGACTCAGATGGGTAGAACCCCTTCACAAAAACAGGTTAATCAGATAATGAAATCAATGAGTAAATATATGTAAAAACGAGTTTACTCGTTTTTTCTTTTAAATGGATATGATATAATACTTTTAGAGTTAGGAAGGAAGATCAATATGACACAAAAATATGATGAAAAATCGATTAAAATACTAGAAGGTCTAGAAGCTGTAAGAAAAAGACCTGGTATGTATATCGGTTCTACAGATAAAAGAGGTCTTCATCAATTAGTATGGGAAATTGTTGATAATGCCATGGACGAAGTAATAAATGGTTATGGTGATTATATTAAGATTATCTTACATGAAGATAGTAGTGTTAGTGTTATAGATTCCGGTAGAGGACTTCCAGTAGGAATGCACGAAAGCGGTAAAAGTACCCCAGAAGTAATATATACTATTTTACATGCTGGAGGAAAATTTTCAGATGGTGGATATAAAATATCTGGTGGTCTACATGGTGTTGGAGCATCAGTTGTCAATGCTTTAAGTAAATGGATGGAAGTAACAATCAGAAGAGATGGTGGCGAATATTTTATTCGTTTTGAAAATGGCGGTAAAAAAGTTATTCCTTTAAAAAAGATAGGTACTACTAATAAGACTGGTACAACAGTTCGATTTTTGCCCGACGATGCTATTTTTTCATCAACTATGTTTAGCTATACAACTATCTGTGAAAGAATGCAAGAATCAGCTTTCTTATTAAAAGATTTAACAGTTGAAGTAATTGATGAAGAAGATCAAAAGAAAGAAGTATTTCATTATAATAATGGCTTAGAAGCTTTTGTGGAATATATTAATGAAAATAAAAATAAATTACATAAAGTTGTTAAATTTAATGGTAATAAAGATGATATTCAAGTCGATATAGCATTCCAATATACTGATGAATATGCCGAAAATATTATTTCTTTTGTTAACAGTGTTAAAACTATCGATGGTGGTACTCATGAGATAGGTTTTAAAAGTGCTTTAACTAAAGTATTTAATGAATATGCTAAAGAAAATGATTTCTTAAAAGCTAAAGATAAGAATTTTGAAGGTAGTGATGTTAGAGAAGGACTAACCGCTATTATTAGTTTACAGATCCCAGAAAATATTCTTCAATTTGAAGGACAAACTAAAACTAAATTAGGTACTCCGATTGCTAGAACAGTTGTTGAAAACTTTGTCGCTGAAAAACTATACTTCTTTTTACAAGAAAATAAGGAAGTAGCTACTAATATTATCAATAAAGTTTTAAAAAGTAGAGAAGCTAGAGAAGCTTCTAGAAAAGCTAGAGAAGAAATAAGAAAAGGTAAAAATAAGAATGCTAAAGAAAGTTTATTAAGTGGTAAATTAACCCCTGCGCAATTAAAAGATAAGAATACCATTGAATTATTCCTAGTTGAAGGTGATTCAGCTGGAGGATCAGCTAAACAAGGCCGTGATCGCAAGTTTCAAGCTATTCTACCGCTCCGTGGTAAAGTTATTAATACTGAGAAAATAAAATTAGATGAAATACTGAAAAATGAAGAAATAACTACTATTATTCATACTATTGGAGCGGGTTTTGGTAGTGATTTTGATATTGACGATTGTCACTATAATAAAGTTATTATTATGACTGATGCTGATGATGATGGAGCTCATATTCAAGTCTTATTACTTACTTTCTTCTATCGTTATATGAGACCATTAATCGAACATGGTAAGTTATATATTGCGATGCCCCCTCTATATAAAATTACATTACCTAAAAATGAGCAACATTATGCTTGGACTAATGAAGAATTAAAAGAAATAACTAATGGTAAAAGTGGATATACTATTCAACGATATAAAGGTCTAGGAGAAATGAATTCTGAACAATTATGGGAAACAACTATGAATCCCGATAGTAGAACTTTAATTAGAGTTAATATTACGGATGCCGCTTTAGCTGAAAAAAGGGTTAGTGTCTTAATGGGTGATAAAGTTGAACCAAGGAAGAATTGGATAGAAGAAAATGTTGAATTTTCAATGGAAGATAATTACACTATTAAATAACAGGATAAGGTGATTGAATGAAAGATGTATTAAAAAAAATATATGATTATGCTTTTGAAGAAATAATGGGTGAACGTTTTGGTCGCTATTCTAAATATATTATTCAAGATCGTGCGATACCAGATGTTAGAGATGGTTTAAAACCAGTTCAAAGACGTATTCTTTATGCTATGTATAAAGAAAAGAATACCTATGATAAACCATATCGTAAGAGTGTTAAAACAGTTGGTACGGTTATAGGTAATTACCATCCTCATGGTGATGTCAGTGTCTATGAAGCTATGGTTAGAATGAGCCAAAGGTGGAAACAAAAAAACCCATATATTGAGATGCATGGTAATAATGGTAGTATCGATGGTGATAATGCTGCTGCGATGCGTTATACAGAAGCTAGATTATCTAAAATAAGTAATGAATAATTAAAAGATATTGATAAAGCCACTGTTATCTTTGCTCCTAACTTTGATGATACAGCGATGGAACCTACAGTATTACCAAGTAGATTCCCTAATCTTTTAGTTAATGGTAGTAGTGGTATTAGTGCTGGTTATGCTACTAATATTCCACCTCACAATCTAGGAGAAATAATATTAGCTACTATTAAGAGGATCGATAGTCCTACTTGTACTTTAGATACAATGATGAAATATGTTAATGGACCAGACTTTCCAACTGGTGGTATTGTTGAAGGTATCGATGAAATAAAACAAGCCTATAAAACAGGAAAAGGTAAGATTGTTTTAAAATCGAAAACTAGTTTTGAAAAGACTAAAGGTAAAGATCAATTAGTTATTACCGAAATACCATATGAAGTAAATAAAGCAAGTTTAGTTAAAAAAATAGATGAAATAAGAATGGATAAGAAGATCGATGGTATTGTTGAAGTAAGAGATGAAAGTGATCGAGAAGGTCTTAGAATTACTGTTGATTTAAAGAAAGATGCTAATCATGAATTAATTTTAAATTATTTACTTAAAAATACTGATTTACAGATATCATATAGTTTTAATATGGTAGCTATTGTCAATAGAAGACCTAAATTATTAGGTTTATTAGATATTTTGGATGCTTATATTAGCCATCAAAAAGAAGTTATTACTAAGCGTACTGAATTTGATTTAGAGCACGCTAAAGCAAGGCTTCATATCGTCGAAGGCTTAATTAAAGCCATATCAATTTTAGATGATATTATTATAACTATTAGAGCTAGCAAGAATAAAAATGATGCTAAAGATAATTTGATAGCTAAATTCTTATTTACGGAATTACAAGCTGAAGCTATTGTCATGTTGCAGTTATATAAACTAACTAATACTGATATTACATTGTTACAAGAAGAATTAAATAATTTAAATATTATTATTGTTGGTTTAACTGAAATATTAGATGATGAAAATAAATTAAAGAGTGTTATAAAAGAAGAATTAAAGAAGATTAAGAAAGAATATGATATACCAAGATTAACTGAAATAAAAGAAGAGATAACTGAAATAAAGATCGATACTACTGAAATAATACCTAAAGAAAATGTTATCGTGATCGTAACTAATGAAGGGTATGTAAAAAGAGTATCATTAAAATCTTATGCTCTATCACCAGATGAAGAAACGGCCCTTAAAGATGGTGATTATGTCATCGGTCAATATGAAATGGTTACTACTGATACTATTCTCTTATTTACTGATTTAGGTAATTATCTATATGTACCTATTCATGAAATATTTGATACTAAATGGAAAGAAATAGGTAAACATATTAGTAATCTAATTAATATTAGTGCTGATGAAAATATTATTGGGTGTGTACCTGTATATAATTTTAAAGATGATATTAATATTACTTTATTTACTCAAAATGGTATGATTAAACGTACTACACTAGCTGATTTTGAAGTTCAAAGGTATTCTAAACCATTAACAGCTATGAAATTAAAAGGTAATGATAAAGTAATAAGTATCGACTATAATCAAAATCCTGATGTCTTTATTGCTACTCAAAAAGGTTATGGCTTATGGTTTGATATTAATGAAGCACCTATTGTTGGTACTAAAGCTTTAGGAGTAAAATCAATTAATCTAAAAGATGATAAAGTTATTAGTGGTTTAACTTTTAATAGTAAATTAGAAGAATATATTTCTATCTTTACTGATAAAAGCACTGGTAAGAGAGTTAAATTAACTGAATTTGAAAAAGGTAATCGTGCTAGAAGAGGTCTATTGTTAATTAGAGAAATAAAAACTAACCCTCATCAATTATTAAAAGTATTAATTATTGATAGTAAAAATATGGTAGGCTTAAAATGTGGCGATAAAATTAAAACTATTAAACTAACGGAACTACCTATAGCTGATCGCTATAGTGCTGGATCTTTAATTATGAAAGATAAAATAGATGATATCTTTAATATTATTGATTTAATTAAGAAAGATGATTTAGATATAAACGAAGATAATATTATTGAGGAAACCGTTGAAGTAAAAGTGTCTTTAAAAGAAATAGATGATCGAATAATGACTATTGATGACTTCTTAGATGATTTTAAAATGTAATTTTTGACACAAAACGCCCATTTCTTGCATATATTTTAATGGGTGGTAATATGTCAAAAATAGATCAATTTAAAGAATTTGTAAGACAAAAACCGCAATTAATCTCATATGTTAAAAAAGGCGATACAACGTGGCAGAAATTATATGAAGTATGGGATTTATATGGTGAGAATAATACAGTATGGGATCAATATAATAGTTCTAGATCAGCTGATATTGGACAGGAACAAGGTTTAAAAGATATAGTTGATCGATTAAAGAATGTCAATGTTGATACAGTTGTTAGAGGTTTAAATGGATTGCAGAAAGCCATAGCTTTAGCTCAAGATTTTTTTACTGATGATAATACCGCAACTAATGACACCTATACACCAAGGCCTATCAACAGGCGCTTTGAAGATTAATGCATCTAAGCATTCAATTTAAAATTAGAGCTAATCCTGATTATCAACGATATTTAAGAGAAAATTCTCATTGGTATAAAATTTTAAATCGCAATCCCGAAGCTTTTAATACTTTTGTTAGTGATATGAAACAAAAATATAAACTAACACCAGCTGATAAATTAAATGATGTTTTAGATAAAATACGTTTAGTTCAGAGTTTTATTAGTATGTTAAAATAATAATAAGTATAAAAAGATATATAATAAAAAAGACATAGATAATGTCTTTTTTATTAATATTAATTTATGTTTGAATAAATACTATACATACTGTATAATTTAATTAGATTAAGATACTAGTAGGTGACATATGAATAATAAGGGTTTTGCTATTTCATCAATTCTATATATGTTAATTTTAATTACGGGGCTTTTATTAGCTTCGATGT
>JBJKSD010000004.1:0-40851 GCA_046704245.1 Bacilli bacterium | reverse complement strand
CCTTTTCACATTTCTTTGATCCTTCATCAGTTAGATTTACTCCTCTAGTTTTGGGATCAAAAATATAGTCAGCATTTTCTTTTAAGTCTTTAACAAACTGATCAGCTTGAATATATAGGCTTATATTTTGCATAACACCACCAGAAATAATAAGTGGTGTTCTAGCTTCATCAATTAAAATGGAATCAACTTCATCGATAATAGCAAAATTAAGAGGCCGCTGAACACGATCTTCTTTATGAATTACCATATTATCACGCAAGTAATCAAAACCTAATTCATTACTAGTAGTATACATAATATCACTATTATAAGCTTGTTGTTTATCATCTTTACCTATATCTCTTAAATTTAAGCCAACCGTTAAACCTAATAATCGATATATATTGCCCATCCATTCAGAATCACGACTAGCAAGATATTCATTAACTGTAATAATATGAACTCCCTCGCCAGTTAAAGCATTAAGATATGCAGGAAAAACAGCTGCTAAAGTTTTACCTTCACCAGTTTTCATCTCTGCTATATTACCATAGTGAATAGCTAAAGCTCCTAATAACTGAGTATAGAATGCTGTTTCACCAATTACTCTTATTGCTGCTTCTCTAACTAGAGCAAAAGCTTCAACAATAATATCATCTAAACTTTCACCATTAGCTAGCCTTTTCTTAAATTCTTCAGTCTTAGCACTCATTTGTTTATCGGTAAGTTTTGTCATATCATCTTTTAATAATTCAATTTGGTCAGCTATATGTTTAAATTTATTTAATTCTTTATATTCACTATCAAATAATCGTTGTAAAAATCCCATATATATCCTCCTGTCACCAATAACATTTTATCAGAAATTTAATAAAAGTTAATAATTAAATGAAAAAAGACTAAAAAGTCTATCATGTCTCTATTATACCATAGTTGCCATCTTTTCTCCGATATAAAACATTTATTTTATCAGTATTTCTATCTTTAAAAATAAAGAAATCATGACCAATTAAATTCATTTCTAAAATAGCTTCTTCTTCATCCATTGGTTTCATTTCTATTTTTTTTCTTTTAACAATAGTACTGCTTTCTTGTTCATCCTCGGGGATAATATCATAATCAATAATATAATCTTTTGATAATTTAGACATTAATCTAGTTTTATTCTTACGAATTTGTCGTTCTAACTTATCAACTACTAAATCAATAGCAGCATATAAATCATTATGTGTTTCTTCAGCTCTTAAAGTGATATTCTTAATAGGTATTGTAACTTCAATAATCTGTTCATGACCTCTAACTCTTACTACAATATGAGCATCAATATTTTGTGATTCTTTAATATACTTATTTAACTTTTGCAATTTGTTAATAATATATTCTTTTATAGGTTTTGTAACAACAAGTTTATCACCTCTGATGTTATATTGCATTATATCACTCTCCTATTTAAAGTATATCATTTTTTCCATAAAAAAACTACCTAAATGGTAGTTGGAGTTTTTACTTCTTTAACATTAACAGCTTGGAGACCCTTATCAGTCTCAATTAAATCAAACTCAACAACTTGACCCTCAGATAATGTTTTATACCCCTCTTGATCAATGGTAGAATAATGGATAAAAATATCCTCGTCCTTCATATAATCAATAAAACCATACCCTTTTTCGTTGTTGAACCACTTAACCCTACTAATCAAAAACCAGCACCTCACCTTCTATATGTTTCTACTATTAATATAAAATACAAAGTAGTTAATTTCAATAAATTAAAACCCCAAAATTCCGATAAAATTCTACATCATAAATTTATATTAAAATGTGTGCATCTTCTGATAATTAACAATGTTATCAGAAATATCTAACGCTATTTTAATAATTGCATTAAAGGTTAAAATACGAGTATTAATAGTATCTAAAAATAAATAACAAAATAATTAAATTCAATTGAAGTATAAAATCAAACAGTTCGGGTATAGCCATTATTTTTACAAAATATTAATGATATAATTTAGCTAAGGAAAAAAGTGAGGTATTACAAAATGATAAAGAAGTTATTTATCCATTATTCCTTAAACACAATTCGACAGTATTATCCCCAATACGACAAAGTAAAGATAGAACAATTAAAATATGGTATAGAAGGTATATATCTAACCATATCTAAATTGTTTATTATTTTTTTAATAGCCATATATCTAGGTATTTTTAAGGAGGTATTAATATTAACTTTTTTATTTAATATTATTAGACTTCCAGCTTTTGGAGCACATGCTTCAAAGAGTTGGATATGCCTTATTATTTCATCAGCTTTCTTATTGGGTATACCATTATATTTAAAATACTTTGCATTATCAATTATTTATAAACTATTAATATGTATAGCTTGTATTATTTGTTTTATATTATATGCTCCAGCTGATACTAAAAAAAGACCTATTATTAATAAACAATTGCGTAGAAGATTAAAAACAATAGCTGTTATAACAGCTATTCTATTCACTATTGGTACCTTACTTATTAATAATTATCTAATTGCTACTAGTTTAATAGCGGCGTTAATAGTTGAAACAATTATGATTTTACCTATAACTTATAAAATATTTAATCAAGAATATAACAACTATAAAAGATATCAATAATAGCTATAAATATTTATATATATTTTAGCAATATGGATAAGAAGGAGGGGTAATAAATGAAAAAATTATATGCAACTGCATTAGTAGCACTTGGACTTCTTGCAGTTAATGCAGCATCTACTGCATGTTTCTGGTTATTATTAGATGAACCAGAAATGCCAGAAAGCATGATCAAATAGCACAACTAAAAAATCCTAAATATTTAGGATTTTTTAGCTTGTATGAATTTTTATATTTAAATGTTGTACATAATAATTATTAATAATTTCACGTTGCTGGGTAAATCGTTTGCTTTTTTCAATAATAGATCTAACTAATGGTAGTCCATATCCTCTTTTATTGCCTTTAGTCGAGTACCCATTTAGATCAAACCTTTCAATATTTAATTTACCACAGAAAGTATTATATATAATTATTTTTATTTCACCTTTATCAGCATACATTTCGATCCCTAATTGTCTATCCTTAGGTTTCTTACATAGTCCTGCCGCTTCTATAGCATTATCTAAATAGACACCTATAATAGTACACAAATCTCGATAATCTGCAACATTAATCTTAGAGAAAAAGTCTTTTCTTAAATCTCGATCAATATCTAAAAACAAATTTATTTTAGCTTTCTCTATTTGTGATATTTTATAATATATTAAACCTTGTAATCCACCTTTAGGTAGATTTTTTAATTTAGATACCCAGTCATTTTCAATAACAACCGATTCATTTAATATACTATTGATATATTCATTTAATTTTCTGTTATTTTTAGGTACCATATTTTTAATAACCACTAATTGATTCTTATTTTCATGATTTCTAATTCGATCTTTTTCCATCCAGTCTTCAATATTCTTAACATAATTAAGTAAATAATCAAATTCACTAGTAAGTTCTTGATAACGGAGTTTTTCAGCAATAAACACAAAGAATATTACTACAAAAAAGGCTATGAGAATAATATTAATTAATAAATTATAAGTTATTTTAAAATTTAAATCAACACGCGATAATATTAAACCAATAACAATTAATTCAATTAAACAAAATAGAATAATAATCGGAATTCTTTGCCCACTAATTAATAGTAATAAATCTTTAAATCGCTGTTGGACCTTTTTTATAACTAGAATATTAACAGCTAAAGTGCATACTGTTAAATGAACAAATATTGGCGTAAGCGTATTAACGTCTCTTAAAGTTTCAATATCGGCTCTAAATATTAGTACGATAATAATTGTTAATATTATTTCGGCAATACATAACAATAAAATAACTAGAAAAGTAGCTATTACTGATTTATCAATTGATATTTCAAATATACGAGCATAAGCATAAGTAGCAAGAATAAAGATTGTTAAAGTAATAGCTAAATCAATATGAATTCTATATAAAATAATAGTTGTTGAAGACAGAAGTAATAGAATAATAATAGTTTTTATACTTAAAAAATTAATCTTTCTTTCTAATAATTTAGATATGATTAATGCTCCTGTAACTGATAATATAGCGCCAGCCAAAAATTTATTGACCAATTCGAACATGTTCTTTTAGTCCTTTCTTTTTACCACGTGCTAGCAAATAGATGTATTCATCATTTTTAAATACTATTTTCCCATCTTTAAAATCAATGTGTTTAATATAATCTCTATTGACAATACAACTTCTATGGCTTTGGAAGAATCTACTATCTAATTTTTTCATAATACTTGATATATTTTGTGATACCTTATATTCAGTATAAGGCGTTTTTATAATTGATTTTCGTTCAATTGTTTCTTTCACAATATATATAATATCATCATATTCAATACGATATAATACACTACCACTCTCTAATATTAATGATTTCTTATTTTCTAATATCTTAGCTGATAATTCTAAAGCACTTCTAAGTTTTTCTTCAAAATTATCAAATTTAGAAATAAAATCTAATAACATTAATCTGTTTTTTACTGCTTCTAATCCCAGTTCATAATGAGCTGTTACAATAATGATAATACTTTCCCAATCTTTTTCTCGAATCTTTCTAGCGATATCCAATCCTGATTTAGATGGTAATTCAATATCTAGAATGTATATTTTCTTAATAGTATTATCGTTAGCTATCTTTTTTATCTTTGTATTATAATCATCAAACTCATGTATTACGTAATCAATTTCTTGTGGCATCATTATTTTAGTAATTAAATTAACCATCTTTCTTTTGATGGCCATATCATCTTCACATACAATAAAATTCAACATATTTTTTTCTCCTATAAAGTAGTTTGCTTAAAGCTACTAGTAATTATAATACCATATTCTGACAATTTTGCAATTAAAAATAACCATTATTTGTGGTTATTTTTATAATTTTTTATTTTTTCCTTAATATTGTTCTTCTCACTAATGATATTAGTGAAAAAAACAATTAATAAAACGATGAGTAAAATAATAGTATAAATTATTTTACCTAATAAGGCATCTTTTAATATATAGATAATTGATGCAGAAGCAAATAAAGCAGTAAATAAATAAATAAGTAATACGGTATTACGATGACTAAAACGCATTTTTAATAATTGATGATGAAGATGTTCTTTATCTGGTTGTGATATAGATTGTTTTTTTAATGAGCGCCTTATAATAGCAAATAAAGTATCCATAATTGGTACTCCTAATATTAATACCGGAATAATAAAGGAGGTTAAAGTAATGTTTTTAAAACCTAATAAAGAGATAATAGCAATCATAAAACCTAAAAACATTGATCCAGTATCACCCAAGAATATTTTAGCAGGATAAAAATTATAAAAGAGAAAACCTAAAGTAGATCCTAACATTATAAAACTTAAAGTAACATCTAAACCATTTGTTTTTCCTAATATTACTGCAATAATACCAACAGTAAGAAAGAATATGGAGCTAATACCAGCAGCCAGTCCATCTAATCCATCGACTAAATTAATAGCATTAATAATAGCTAAAATAAAGAAAATAGTTAAAGGATAAGTAAAAAGACCAAAGTTAATATATATATTGAAAGCATGAATTTCTTTTAATACCATACCACCATAAAAAGCAATTACTAAGGCACCAAGTATTTGGCCAGCTAGTTTCATTGAAGGCTTAAGGGGTTTAATATCATCAATTACACCAGTTAAAACAATTAAGAAACTACCAATTAAAATAGAATTCATTTGAATACTTTGCTTTGAAAAAAGCATATAACCAATTAAAAAACCAAAAAAGATAGCTAGTCCACCTAAGCGAGGCATCGCTTTAATATGAACTTTCCTTTTTCCTGGTTTATCCATAGCTCCTATATGTTCAGCAATATCTTTGATAAAAGGAACTAAAAAAGCTGATACTAAGAAGGTTGTTAAAACAATACTACCAATTAATTGAATACTAAAATATCTCATATACTACCACTCCATTATTTAATTCTAACCCCCATCTTTATTTATCTATCAATTAGATGCAAATTATCTAATAGAATACCAGTTCCTTCAGCAACACAGGTAAGAGGACTATCGGCAATAAATACCGGGACTTTTAATTCATGTGATAATAATTTATCAAAACCATCTATTAAAGCTCCACCACCAGTAAGAACAATTCCTTTATCGATAATGTCAGCTGATAATTCTGGAGGTGTTTGTTCTAATACCGTTTTAGTTGCATGAACAATAATATAGACGCTTTCTCTTAAGGCTTCTTCTATTTCATCAGAAGTTATAGTTATAGTATGAGGTAACCCTGTTACTAAATCTCTACCCCTTACTTCCATTTTTTCTTTTTTAGATCCAGGAAAGACTGTTCCAATAGTTTTCTTTATTTCTTCAGCTGTTCTTTCGCCAACTAATAATTTATATTTATCTTTTATATATTTAGCAATATCGTTATCAAAAGAATTACCCGCTACTTTAATAGAACTACTAGTAACAACTCCACCTAAAGATAAAATAGCTATATCAGTAGTACCTCCACCAATATCTATTACCATATTACCACTAGGTTTAGAAATATCTAATCCAGCACCTATAGCTGCTACTTTAGGTTCTTCTTCTAAAAATACTTTTCTAGCTCCCGTTCTTTCAGCTGCCTCCTTAATGGCATTTTTTTCTACTTGAGTAATATTAGTGGGACAACATATCAAAATACGAGGACGAGAGAAGAAATTTTTACCATTAACTTTTTTAATAAAGTGATTAAGCATTATTTCGGTTGTTTCGAAATCAGCAATTACTCCATCTTTCATCGGTCTAATAGCTTTAACTTTGCCCGGAGTTCTTCCTAACATATCATGAGCATCTATTCCCACTGCTAATGGTCTTTTAGTATCAGAGTCAATAGCTACTACACTAGGTTCATTTAATACTATACCTTGTCCTTTTATATAAATTAAAACATTAGCAGTACCAAGATCAATTCCAATATCTTTAGCAAACATAAACTCATCCCCGATCAATAATTCGATTAAACTATAATTATTTTAACATATTCAGCCATATATTGGTAGTTCTATTTTGCTAATTTTAAATACTTATTTTTAGTCGATTCGCCACCTCTAATATGCCGAACATCTAGATGATACTTCAATATTCGATCAACTTGACCAAATAATTTTGTATCTATATCTTTTAATCTTTCGTGCAAATCTTTATGAACAGTACTTTTACTCACATTATATACTTTAGCAATATCTCGCACTGTACTATTAGTTCTAATAATATAAAAAGTTTCATCTAATACTCGTTCCTTTATATCACTACGCATGTCATCACCCTTTTCTAGTAAATTATACTTAGGGTGATTATTTTTATTCATAAAAAAAGGCATAACAATGCCTTAAAATTATTCAATTTCTTTATCAAAATATTCTAAAGGATTAACAACTTGACCTTTATAAAAAAGTTCAAAATGAAGGTGATCACCTAAATCTTTAGCAATATTTGATAAACCACTTTTGCCAATTATTTGACTTCTTAAAATAGTATCATCTTTTTTTACTTTTACTTCTGATAAACTTTGATAGACGCTAATAAGTTCATTATTATGGCGTATTTGTACAGTCTTACCTAATAAAGGATCCTCTGTTACATCAATAACAGTACCATCTAAAACAGCGATAACATCAAAACCAGTAGCGCCTCCAAAATCTACACCAGAATTTTGCATATAAGTACCATCATTATAGATAATGGCATTCTCTTGTTTTTCTTTATCATCCAAATAATTATAAAAGCTTTTAACTACCTTTACTTTAGTATCAGTAAATGGTTTTAACATAATTTGATTCTTACCTATGACCGGTATATCATTATCTAACATATCTTTCATAACATAGACATAAGGCGTACTATCATTAGGATTTTTAGTTAAAGCTCTTTCAATAAGTACGACACTGATTAGAACAACTATAACAATGCCAAAATAAGTAGCCATTTCTAATGATTTACGGACATTACTCTTTAACATATTATCACCTCTATTAGAAGTCTTAACATTTTAAAGAGAATATATACATTAATTTTAGATTTTTTTAATAGCAGTATTCTGATAATAATGGGTTAATATTTCATTATATTTATACCCTTTTAAAGCCATACCATCAGCTCCATATTGGCTCATCCCAACACCATGACCATATCCTTTAGTATTAATATATATTGTTTTATTATCCTGAACAATTTTAAAATCAGTTGAACGAATAGATAATTTTTCACGAATTTCTCGACCAGTAAATTCTTTATTATTAATAGTTAATTTAGCTACTCGACCAGAAGTAGTTTTCTCTAATACTTTAATGTTTATTTTACTCTTATATGGCAATTCTAACTTATTATAAAATTCATCGATACCAATAATTTTCTGATCATTAAAAACGGGTGATGTCTCAGCATCCCATGATGATTCAACACTTCTTAAATAAGGAAGTTCAAACCCAAATACTTCTTCACTATTCTCTGTATAACCATTACTAGTAGAGAAATATAAAGCATCTACTATCTCGCCATTATAGACTAATATTTCTCCTAAAGTATCACTAACAGCTTTCCTTAATTTATTAATCTTATTGACATATTCATCTTGCCATTTATCTTTTAAATAATTATTATCTAAATATACTTGATTACTGACCGTATCTACCACATCATAATCCATATCACTATTATCAATTAATCTTTTAATAACGTAGGTGCGAGCAGCTACACTTTGAGCCTTCAAAGCCTCAATATGAAAACTAACAGGCATTTCGCCAGCTACTACACCCACTATATATTCTTCTAGTGGTACTAATTCAATATTATTAGTCGTTACTCTTTTGATTCTAACATTAATATTATTAGTTATAAGATTAAAATCAATTTCTTTTTCTTCCATAAAAAAACTAACAATAAAATATGGAATTAAAATCATTAAAAGAGCTAATAACAATGTACGTTTCATAATATCACCTTTTTAATATATTCTTGATACTTCAAAAAAATCATATAAAAAGTTAACAATTAAATAAGATAGAGCAAGTGATATCAATATATATATTATCCTAGCTTCCATATATTTATGCTTTTTAAAAATAGTATTAATATTTAAACCATCTAATGACCATATAACAATAGGTATAACTAATAAATATAATATTAACTTAACATTCATAGATTTTCCTCTTCTATTTTTATTATTTTATTTATTCTCCGTATATGTCTTTCTTCATTTGAAAAATCAGTAATAATAAAAGCATTAACTATTCTTTTAGCTATTAAGAAACACATATTACCATTTATTGCTATCACATTAGCATCATTATGACTTTTAGCCATTTTAGCTTCTCTTACACTACAAACTTTGGCACACCTAATACCTTTTAATTTATTTGTAGCGATCGATATACCTATACCCGTTCCACAGATAACTAACCCTAAATCTATTTCCTTTTTTTGAATACCTTTACCAATTTTTATTGCATAATCTGGATAATCAACTGATTTGTCAGAATCAGTACCATAATCAACAACATTATATCCTCTATTTATTAAATATTTTGCCAATTTTTGTTTTAATTTAAATCCTCTATGATCATTAGCAATACCAATTCTCATTCTTTAACAGCCACCTTTCTAATTTTTTGAAATCCCGGATGATCATAAACTATATGATGCCTTCGACATCGCGCTTCATAACTCTCATCAGCTCCAACTAATACAGTTTCATCGTAATAAGAAGCAGGATTCCCATTTACTAGTCGTTGCGTAAATGGGGCTTCTTCTCCACATACATTACATATGGCGGTAAGTTGAATATTTTCTTCAGCTATACATTTTAAATATGGCATCGAACCAAATGGTTGACCTCTAAAATCCTTATCTAAGCCAGCACCAATTACAATATAACCATCGACCGCTAACTGTTGAACAACCCATTCAATATCTTCATCAAAAAATTGAATTTCATCGATAGCTACGACATCTATTTTTTTATTTTCTAGACAACTAATTATTTCTTTAGCGTTTTTGACAATATAACTATCAATCATTTTACCGTTATGAGCGCATACTTTTTCAGCATTATATCGGTTATCTATTCTGGGTTTAAATACTGCTACTTTCTTCTTAGCATGTTGTAATCTATCAATTCTTCGTATTAATTCATCTGTCTTCCCTGAAAACATAGGACCCGATATTATTGTTATACTGCCTACTTTATCCATATTAACACCTCTATTATTTTAATTATAACATAAGAAGAATTAAAAAAGAGAAGATTTCTCTTCTCTATTTATCTAAGCCATATTTTTTATTAAATTTTTCTATACGTCCTGCTTTAGAACCTCTTCCTTGTTTACCAGTATAGAAAGGATGACATTCTGAACACACTTCAACATTGATAACATCGTGAGTTGATTCAGTTTCAAAAGTAGCGCCACAAGCACATATTACTTTTGCGTTTTTATATTCTGGATGGATGTCTTTCTTCATTTCTATTCTCCTTTCGCCATGATTAATTAATCATAGTAATTTATACGCTAGTATATTATACCACATAATTAGTATTTGACAATAGTCAATTGATTATATTTGTTTCGATTATATTTATTACTTGCGATGCAATAGCTTCATATCCTTCAGTTGAGGGATGAATATCTAAAGGATTGGGTAAATATTGGGGATTTTCCATAAATATTTCATATATATCTATATAGTGAACATTATGTTTATATGCTATTCTTTTTAATTGCTCATTGCCATACATAAACATTGGATCTAATTCTCTAGTGTACTTAGAAGATAATTTAGATAATGGATTATAATATCCAATCATAATAATATCTTCCTTACAATATTGGCGTATTAAAGTTAATAACTTATCAACATCAATTACTATTTCATCTATATATTTATATATTTCATCTTTTTTCTCTAAATTAAAAGTCATATCGTTAATACCAACTTTATAAAATAAATCATTAGCTCCAATTGAAAGAGTAACAATATCGGCATTTATTAAAGCATTTTTAATCGACAATATGTCATCATTAATTTTAATCTTCTTATTATCAACAATTGCTCTATTTAAATCGATAGTTCGATATCCCGATTTAGCAAAACCTTTAGTATAAAACTCTAATAGGTTATTCTTTTTTAAATAGTTAGCCACATAGTCACTATAGCCATATCCAATTTTACCATAAGGATTTTGACCAATAGCTAATGAATCACCTAATGCTACATAGTATATTCTTTTATCAACTGTAGTTAAATAAATAATAAAAATAGCTATTAATACTAATCCACTGGCCATAAGCCGTTTAATTTTCATAAAATACCCCTTACTAAAAAAGATATTTAATTAATATCTTCTTTAAATTATATTTACTTAAGGGTTATTTTAGCACCTAACTTTGTCAATTTTTCGACTATTTGCTCATATCCTCGTAGAACATGTTCTACATCAGTTATAATTGTTTTATCAGTAGCAATTAAACCAGCTATAATTAAACAAGCACCAGCTCTCAAATCAGTAGCTACTACTTCTTCACCATGTAATGGCGTTGGTCCTTTAATATAAGCTTTATCACCTTTAATTTTTATATCAGCACCCATTTTATTTAAATATTGTATATTATTAAAACGGCTCTCAAAAATTGATTCTTGGACAATACTCTTACCATTACATTGAGTTAATAAAGTAGTAATGGGTTGTTGTAAGTCAGTAGGGAAACCCGGATAAATAAGGGTCTTAATATTAACTGGTTTAAATTTATGCGCTTTATTAATAATTAAATAATCATCCCCTATTTTAATTTTAGCTCCAATATCCTTTAATTTTGATGTTAAAACTTCAATATGTTCCGGAATAATGTTATCAATTTTCATATCCTCACCAAGTAAAGCACCCATAATAGTAAATGTCCCAGCTTCAATACGATCAGGTATTACTTCATGAAAACACCCTTTTAATTGGTCAACACCGACAATTCTTATTTCACTAGTGCCAGCTCCCGTAATATGAGCTCCCATATTATTTAAAAAAGTAGCAATATTAACTATTTCTGGCTCTTTAGCAGCATTATCAATTATGGTAGTACCTTTAGCTTTAACTGATGCTAACATAATATTGATTGTCGCACCAACTGAAGCAATATCAAGATAAATATTATTACCTATTAATTCATCAGCTTCAATTAAATATTTATTACCTTTTCTCTTAACTTTAGCACCCAACATTTCAAAACCTTTTAAATGTAGATTTATTGGTCTGGGGCCTAAAGAACATCCGCCAGGAAAAAACATCTCTACTTTTTTATATTTACCCAATAAAGCACCCATAAAATAGTATGATGCTCGTAATTTTTTTGATTCACTTTCAGGAATCTTTTTATTTTTTATAGTCCTAGGGTCAATAACAATTAACTCTTCTTCTCTTTTTACTTTTGCTCCTAAGAATTTTAATATATCACTAAGAGCATCAATATCAGAAATTTGAGGTACGTTAGCAATAGATACAATATCATCAGCTAAGATAGCTGCTGGTATTAATGCAACAGCACTATTCTTAGCACCACTAATCTTAATACTGCCTGATAATCTATTGCCTCCTACAATTTCTAATTGTTGCATAAAATAACCTCCAATTTATTTTTATTCAATAATATCCCAATATATTTATATCCATTTATAATACTTTTGGCGATAATATTTAACTATAAATATTATTTATTCATAAAAATTTTTACTTTATTAGTTATAACATCAACTATAGCTTGTTTACCCGATTCAATAATTTTTCTAGGATCATATACTTCCTTATCTTGTAATAAAAAGGTTCTTACCTGCTTAGCCCACGCTACTTGTAATTCCGTATTAATATTAATCTTACTAATACCATTAACTATTACTTCTTTTAATTGTTCATCACTAATACCTGAACCACCATGTAATACTAACGGTATATTAATCTTGGTCTTTAATTCCTTTAACAATTCAATATTTAATTGTGGTTCTCCTCCATACATACCATGCTTGCTACCAATAGCTGGTGCTAAAGTATCGACATTAGTCTCATTAACATATCTGATTGCTTCATTAATATCAACATAGATAATATTTTTATCTCTACCATCTTCATGGCCGCCGATATGCCCTAATTCACCTTCAACTGTTATTCCTTTGGGATGAGCATAAGCTACCACTTCTCTAGTAATAGCAATATTTTGATCTATATCATAACTAGAGGCATCAATCATAATTGATGAAAAACCACTATCTATAGCTTTAATACAAGATTCAACACTACTTCCATGATCTAAATGAAGAATAACGGGAATAGTTATACCTAAATCCTTAATTAAACCTTTTATTAAACTAACTACTGTATTATATCCACCCATATATTTTATAGCGCCTTCACTAACACCTAAAATAACTGGACAATTTAATTTATTAGTAGTTTCTAGTATAATCTTAGTCCACTCTAAATTATTAATATTAAATTGTGGTATACAAAAACCACCTTGTCTAGCATTATTTAATAATTCTTTACTAGAATTAAACATATAATTCCTCCATTATAAGGTCTATATTAATCTTATTATTAAATATAAATAAAGTCAAACAAAAACACTGAAATATAATATTTCAGTGTTAAGTATTCGATATTAATTAAACAATTGTTTTAACCAATACATGTGGTCTTTGTTCTTGTTCAATAAAATTACCAACTGTTTGGTACATTATATGAGCTGTGTATTTTTTACCAATATATTCTTATACTCTTTCTTTTTCTTCAAACATTTCTTCAGAAATATTATTTATATTAGAATAATTTGGTGCACATACAATAACGCCACCGCATAGACAATCGATAACATATTGAGCTTTTTCTGTTAATTCATTATAGTTAAAGCCTGTAATAGTTGTATTAATTGCTTTCTTATCTTCATCTGATATCTTTACATCTTTTCTTTCCATAACAATTTCTACAGCCATATTAACAAATTTATTAACCATTTCATTAACTTCTTTATCTGATTTGTCATCATATATAGCATCTAATATTTCTTGTTGTTTATCTGCTATATATTTAACAGCTACTCTATCTCTTTCATTAGCAAAAAGTTTTGAAATATCTACTTGAACTCTTGTATCAGTAATTTTTTTATCAGATACTAATTTATTACGTGCAGGCATTAAATTAATATTAGTTATATTAGTTACTACACGCGCAAAATCATCTTGTATATCAAAATCTTTAGGTACTTCTTGATTGTTAATAAATAATATTAAGTTTTTATAATCTTCAATATCTGATTGTAATGAATCGCTTGTAATTGTTTGAGCAAATTCTTTTGCTAATTTAGTTACTGCATCAATATCAGTAGGATTAGAATTATTTGGATTCTCAGCTACTGGTTGGTTTGATGCTTCTTTTGAAGGTGTAGGTGTTACTTGGGTTGGGGTTGATTTACTCCAACGTCCTCCCATAAAAATTAAACCACCTAAACTACCTATTAAAACAAATTTAGCTATTGCTTTTAAGGTTTTTGGATAAATAACTATTGCGGGTTTTTCTTTTTTACCTTTACCTCTAACTTTTTTATTCATATTCTTTTATCCCCCTTTTGAGACAGCGTATATATTACCATTTTATTAGTTTTTTGTCAAGTAGTAAATTGCAATTCCTAACAAACATATTCCACCTAATACCGCTGAATACTTACCTAGTTTTTGATTTATTTTACCACCAATAAGTAAACCTATATAAGTAAATAAACAACTTAGAACAGAAAAAATAAGGGCACAATCAATAATATCTATATAAATGAAACTAAGACCTATACCCGTAAAAAAACTATCAATACTGACAGCAAATCCAAATATTAATATACCTATAAGATTTAATAACATGAGTTTTTCTTCTTTAAATATCGATAAAATCATCTCTAATCCTATCAAAATAAATAAAATAGCTACAATATAGTTAGGGGCAATAATTAATTTATTTATAACCATAATGCCTACCATACTACCAATTAATGGCATAATAAAATGATATATTCCAACTACTATAGATAGAATAGTAATTTTATGCCTAGATAAATTTAAAGTCCCATATATTAAAGCTAAAGAAAAGGCATCTAAACTTAAGCTTATTCCAATTAATATTACCGTAATTAAAGATGGCATCATTAAAGTCTCCTCTTTTAATAGTATTAAATATATATAAATTTAATTCTATATAAATTGTAATGAAATAAAACACCAAATTTAATTTGGTGTCTATTAAAGCTTTTTAACCCATTGTCTTCCTTGTTCATAATTATCAATGGAATCAATTATTCTGCCTGTAAGCTCGCCCGAAGATTTACCTATCCCAGATTGTTGTATAATTTGTGTATGGCCAGATTTTCTTTCCATTCTATAATGTTCTAAATTCATACCCGCTACAAGACCAGCAGCAAAAGAAGCCAACATTATTACTACACTTCCAATTTTTATAAGTGAAAAAAAAGATTCATTTGTATCTTTAATATTTGATGATATATTACTATCTCTTTTTTCTTCCATTAACCTTTCCTCACTTCAATAATAATTATTATACTATATTGGAAGGGGATAGTAAATTTTTATCCATTATCTTTTTAAAAATCTATCTATTATTTCTTTAACAAAAAATTTATACTCTACATCATCAGCATTTTCAGCTTCTATTAAACATAAGGGAGGAAATAAAACACACCACCAATTTTCACCTTTACCTTTACCTATAGTTATTAACAAAGATTCATAAAAACCAGCATTATATTTAATACCTTTATAATCTTTAGCAGGAAAATAATTATCGCCATATACTAAGACATAATCCATATTATATTTTTCTTCTTTTATGACCTCCCCTACAATGGCATCTAATTTATTTAGATGGCTAGTTATAATTTTACGGGCTTCATCAATAGTATCAACATCCTTCAATAGATTATAAACCTCTATTTGCAATCGATCCCTAATTTTAGTTTTAATGTATTGATCATATGGGGTATTACTATTAGCTATAACTCTTAATCTAATGGCATCTTCAGGGATAATAATCTCTTTAGCCATTATATAATCACCTATACCAATTAATAATAACAACAAAATAATTATTATAATAGGTTTTATCATAAAAAATACCATCCTCTCTATTACATATTGGATAGTATTTTAATCTTTTAATCAATATTATTAAAAATAAATAACATTCTAGTGCGACCTGACATATCTTTTTTAAATATATATGGTTTATCCTTTAAATATTTAGCTAATAGTTTCTCTGTTTCTTGAATCTGCCCCTCAGCAATTTCTAGTGCTATTAAGGCCTTATTTTTTAAAACTAATAATATATCTTTAAATAACTTTCGATAATGGTTTAAACCATCTTCGCCTCCAAATAAGGCTATGTGGGGTTCATTATCATAAACTATTTTATCTATTTGCTCATCTTCTCTAATATAAGGTAGATTAGCTATAATAAGATCAAATTTTTTATCTTTGACAGGTTCTAATAAATCCCCATAAACAAAATTTATTTTAGCGTCTAATAATTTTGCATTCTCTTTTGCTACTTCTAATGCCTCTAAAGAAATATCACTAGCATAAATATTAGCTAATGGTAATTCTTTTTTTAGGGTTATAGCTATAATACCACTACCAGTACCTATATCTAAAATGGAAATATTATTATTAAAATATTTTTTAATATATTCTAATGTATAATAAACTAACTCCTCAGTCTCAAAGTGTGGTATTAAGACATTATTATTGACTATAAAATTATAGCCATAAAAATTAACATAACCTACTGCATATTGAGGTGAAATACCATTCAAAACTAAATTAATTTTATCTTTATATATATTCAATTCGCTATCATCAAGTTTATTTTTATCAAATAAACCTTCATAAACATATTTAGCTAATTTACCATCTAATTCATTAGCTTTAAGTAACTGCTCCGTCTGTAATAATACTTGTTCTTTATCCATATTATTTTCCTTCTAATTGGCGTTTTTGATTTTCCATTATTAAAGCTTCAATTAATTCATCTAAATGACCTTCCATAATGCGATCTAATTGCATAGAAGTATAGTTAATACGATGATCAGTTACTCTATTTTGAGGATAATTATAAGTCCTTATTTTTTCTGAACGATCACCAGTACCAATTTTTAAACGGCGTTCTTTACCTAAAGTTTCTTCTTGTTCTTGTAACATAGCATCATATACTTTGGTTTTTAGTATACTCATTGCTTTTTCTTTGTTTTTTATTTGGCTTCTTTCGCTTTGACAAGCTACTACAATACCAGTAGGAATATGGGTAATTCTAACAGCACTATCAGTAGTATTAACACTTTGCCCACCTGCTCCACTACTACGATATACATCAACTTTTATATCTTGATCTTTTATTTCAACATCTATATCTTCAGCTTCGGGCATTGCTAATACGGTAGCTGTTGAGGTGTGTATTCTTCCTTGTGATTCAGTTTCCGGTACTCTTTGAACACGATGAGCTCCACTTTCATATTTTAATTTACCATATACATTTTTTCCCTTAATCATAAAAGAAATTAAGGAATAGCCACCGGATACCCCCTCTGATTTTTCTAAAACTTCAACTTTCCATCCCATTTTTTCAGCATATTTAGTATACATACGATATAGATCACCAGCAAAAATATTAGCTTCGTCACCACCAGCAGCTCCTCTAATTTCTACAATAATATTTTTATCATCATTAGGATCTTTAGGTATTAACATTATTTCTAATTGCTCTTCTAATTGTTCTTTTTTTGATTCTAAGCTATTAAGTTCATCTTTAGCCATTGTTCCTAATTCACTATCATCAATCATTTCTTTAGTATCATCTATATCTTTTAATAATTTACAATATATATTATATACTTCTACTGTTTCTTCTAAATGAGATTGTTCTTTTAATAATTCTTTCATCTTATTAACATTACTAATAATTTCTTGTTTAGTTAATAACTCATTTATTTCATCATAGCGCTTTTTAATAGTTTCTAATCTTTCTAACATATGAGTTTCCTCCCGCTCTAATTATATCATATAAAAAGGCATATATATGCCTTTTAACCTTCATAATCATCTTCTACTATTGCTAAATCCTCTAAATCTTCATCTTCATCCACTAAATCCTCATCTTCTTCTTTAAAGTCATCAAACTCTTCATCTTCGTCTTCTTCTGCTTCTTCCTCTGCTTCATCAAGTTCAATTTCTTCATCTTCATCTTCTTCTTCAATAGTCATTAGGAAGTTATCTGAAGTGTGGTTACTTCTTAAATCCCATTTACCATTATTTAAAATAATAAATCTTTTATCAGTAGTTAACGCAGTATAATAATCTCCTATTTGTTCTTCAAAGGTACTATCAGGTAATTGTAATAGTTTAATTATTTCGTTAAATAATTCTCCTGTGGTTCTAGGTTTCTTTTTTTGTTGTAATAAATAATGAGTAATGTCAGCATATGATAGTTGTTCTAGTTCTTCTTTAGGCATCTTCTTTTTATTCATATTAACTCCTCCTACATTCTAAATGGCATTTCAATTCCTAAAAGCCTCATTCCTTCTTTAATTATTATAGATGTTGCCTTAGATAGTTTTAATTTAAATTCAGTATCCACTTCATCATCACCTAAAATACGATCATTGGCATAAAATTTATTATAATCTTGCGCTAAATCAATAAGATATTTAGCCACTTCAGAAGGATCATAATTATTTCTAGCTTGTATTAATATTTCTTCAAATATTGCTAATTTCATTACTATATTCCATATATATTCATCAATATCAATATTGTTAATGTTAATATCTATATTTTTAATATTTTCTAACATTGAATTAATTCGCGCATAAGTATATTGAATATAAGGCCCGGTTTCCCCTTCAAATTTCAATATATCTTCTAAATTAAATTCTACATCGCCAGTACGATAATTCTTTAAATCATTAAAGATAACAGCGCCAACACCTATTTTCCTACTTATATCTTCTTGATCTTTTAAATCAGGATTTTTTTCTTTAATATATTTATTAGCTAATTCAATAGCTTCCTCTAGTATTTCATGTAAATTAATTGATTTTCCTTTTCTAGTAGACATCCTTTTACCATCTTGTAAAATCATTCCAAAACTGATGTGGTGTATGTCTTTGGCCCAAGGATAACCCATCATTTCTATTAATAACTTTAATTGTTTAAAATGAAGAGTTTGTTCATTACCAACAACATATAAAGCTTCATCAAAATGATACTTATTCTTACGATATAGGAGAGTTGCAAGATCACGAGTCATATATAAACTGGCACCATCATTTCTAGTTATAATAGCAGGCGCTATATCATCTCCTAATCGAACAATCATCGCTCCTTCATCTTCTACTAATAAATTTTTAGTAGCTAATTCCTTAACTACTGGATCTATCTTATCAGCAATAGATGCTTCACCTTCGTATGAATCAAAATCGGTAATACCTAACAGTTCATATGTTTTCATAAATTCTTTTAATGATTCATCTCTAATCCATTGCCATAAAGCCAAAGTTTCAGGATCTTTATCTTCTAATTTTTTAAAATATTTACGCCCTTCATCTTCTATTTGAGGATTATCTTCAACTTCTTCATGAAAACGGACATATAATTTTCTTAATTCTTCAATGGGGTTCTTTTTAATTAATTCTTCATTACCCCAAGTTTTATATGCATAGATTATTTTCCCAAATTGAGTCCCATAATCACCTAGATAATTAATACCAATAGTCTTAAAGCCTACTTTATCCATTATCTTTCTTATAGAATTACCTATTACAGTACTACGTAAATGACCTATACCAAATGGTTTAGCAATATTAGGATGAGAATAATCAAAAACTATTGTCTTATTATCACCTATTGTTAAATTTCCATACGCCTCTTTTTCTTCTAATATTTTCTTGATTAATTGTTCAGTGACTATTTTTTTATTTAAAAATAAATTAACATATCCACCAATAACTTCACTTTTTTCAATTAAATTATCACTAATTAACTCATCTATTTTAATAGCTATTTGGTTGGGATTACACTTCATACTTTTAGCATAATTAAAACATGGAATAGCATAGTCGCCCATGCTTCGATCTTTTGGTTTTTCTAATATGATAGGTTCTTCAATATTTAATTGTTTTAAAATTGCTTGTAATTGATCTAGAAGTTGTTCTTTAATCTTTAATATCATATTATTCACTCCTAAAATTTTGGTCTTAATTAATATTGCAATTTATGCTATATATTATACCTTCAAATATTTATTTTGCCTATAAAAATTATTACCTAAAAATCTATTTGCAATTATAACATAACATTAGAAAAAATGCACTTTTTTTCCATATATATTTTATTATTTTTTTTCCATACTAAAGCTAGATAGTTATGGAGTGATTTTATGAAAGTAGTAAAGATCTCTTTAAAAATTACTTTTTTGGCATTTATTATTTTCATTTTAGCTAACGCTATAGCTTTTCTTTATGCTAAAAGTACACCCAAATTAGAGATTAGAAGTGCTAATAGTATTTCATTGTATGATCGAAATAATGAATTATTTTTTCAAGGTACGGGAGCCTCAGAATGGATTAAATTAGATGATATTTCTGATTATTTAATCAATGCTACTTTAGCTGTCGAAGATAAGAATTTTTTTACGCATAATGGTTTTGATTATTTAAGAATTATTAAAGCTGCTTATATTAATTTTAGAGCTCATAATATAGTTCAAGGTGCTTCAACTATATCACAGCAATATATTAAAAATTTATTTCTTACTTTTGGTCAAACATGGGAAAGAAAATTAGAAGAAGTATGGTTAACTTATGAATTAGAAGCTCATTATTCAAAGGAAGAAATATTAGAGGGTTATCTAAATACTATTAACTATGGCCATGGAGTATATGGTATTGAAAATGCTGCTCAATTTTATTTTGATAAAAGTGCTAAAGATTTGACTTTAGCTGAAGCATCAATATTAGCAGGTATTCCTAAGCATCCAGCCAGATATTCACCACTAGTTGATGAATTAGAAGCCAAGAAAAGACAAAATTTAATTTTAAAAATGATGGTAAAAAATAAATATATTACTGAAAAAGAAAAGGAAGATACTTTAAATACTTCATTGGTATATGTAGGAAGAAGAGAAAAATTAAACTTAGCGACTATAATGTACTATCAAGATGCCGTTATGAGAGAATTAAAAAATATTGCTACTATTCCTCAATCGTTTATTGAAACTGGTGGATTAAAAATATTTACTAATTTAGATATTGCTGCTCAAACTGATTTAGAAAATAGTATTATTAAAAACTTAAAAAGTAATCCTGATATTCAAGTAGCTAGTATAGTAATGAATCCTAATAATGGGGAAATCTTAGCTTTGGCTGGTGGACGAGATTATAGTACTTCTCCTTTTAATAGAGCCGTACAATCTGCTAGACAAGTAGGTTCTGTTATGAAACCATTTTTATACTATACAGCCTTAGAAAATGGTTTTACTGCTTCATCCACCTTTATAAGTGAGCCTACTACCTTTACTTTTAGTGATGATAAAACATATTCGCCTACTAATTATGGCGATAATTATGCTAATAAACCCATTACACTAGCTATAGCTCTAGCATATTCAGATAATATATATGCTGTTAAAACGCATCTCTTTTTAGGTGAGGAAGCTTTAGTTGAAATGGCTAAAAGGGTTGGTATTAAAGCTAAATTAACGCCTCTCCCCTCTTTACCATTAGGAACACAGGAAATAAATATTATTGATTTATTGGGAGGATATTCCGTTTTAGCTAACGAAGGTTTTACTATTAATCCTCATCTTATAAATAAAATTGAGGATGCTCAAGGTAATGTTCTATATAACTTTAAATATGAAAGTCAAAATGTTTTAAATAAAAATATAAATTTTATTCTTAATGAGATGCTGGCTAACTGTTATGATTATGATTTAATTGATTATAATTACCCTACTTGTATTACAATAGCACCTAAATTAACTAAAAAGTATGCTATTAAAACCGGTACAACTGATACCGATCACTGGACTATTGGATATAACAAAGATATTATTACTGGAGTATGGGTTGGTTATGATAAAAATAAAACATTAATAAAAGATGAATTTAATTATTCACGCAATATTTGGGTTGATACTATGGAAAAATATTTAAAAGATAAACCTGATAATTGGTATGCTATCCCTGAAAATGTTATTGGGGTTTTAGTAGATCCTTTTACTGGTAAACTGGCAACTAACGAATCGAAAAAAAAGAAAATATTATATTATATAAAAGGAACAGAGCCATCATATGATCTTAAAGATTTAGATTCTCTTATTAATATTCCATAAATAAAAAAAGATGATAATCATCTTTTTTATATTGGTAGTTCATAATCATATTCAGAAATATCTACTTTTATTATCTTAATAGTCGATGCTAAGGGCACCTCATCTTTGGTTTTGGGATTAATAAAAGGAGTATCTAATAATTTAGCATCTACCAAATCTTGTAAAGTTATTGTCTTATAATCTCCTACATTATATAAGCCTTCTGAATCTATTTGTTCAACATAGGCCTTAGCAGCACTCTTTAATACAGTAACAGCTTGATTATATTGTTGTTCAGCAGCTTTTTTAGATATACTAGTAACACTTGGCAGTACTACTAATAATATTAAACCCATAATCGTAATAACAGCTAATAATTCAATTAAAGTTAATCCTCTTCTATTCATTCTTATCCCCTTATTCTTTTATTATATATCCTGTATCTTGATTAGATAATAAATGAGCATTAGCATCATCTAAATCAATATGCATTTCTACTTGATATTCTTCATCATGTCTTATATAGACATTATCCATAATACCACCTTTAATAGTATCAACCCTTACTTTTACTACTTGATCAGGGTGTAAGCCAAATAAATTTAATTCCTCACTGTTCATATGGATATGGCGAGTAGATATAATACAACATGATTTAGTAATACTATTTTTAGGTCCAATAATAGTTATACTAGCGGCCCCTTCAAAGTCGCCTGATGTTTTAACGGGTGGATTGATACCTAAAGCATAACTATCTGTTTTAGAAATTTCGACTTGGGTATATTCTCTAATGGGTCCTACTATAGCAACATCTCTAATTTCATTTTTATCGGTCTTTATTGTTAATCGTTCTTTAGCTTTAAAATATAAAGGTTGAAGTAATTGAGTATCAACTGTTAGTTGATAATTATCCCCAAATAATATATTTAAATCTTCTTGTGATAAGTGTATATGTCTTGCTGATACACCAATAGGTATTTTCATGATTTCACATCCTTTATTATATATAAATTATACCATATTATTTAATATATTATATATATCTATTTTTTGCTAGCATAATTGTTATTTTAAAGCCATATATTTTATTAGTTATACGAAAGGAATGATATTATGAATAATGGTGGGTATCAAGTTAATCCAGTTTTTCCAAATCAATCAATACCTCCAGCCGGTATACCTCAACAATTTATACCTCCTACTCAGCCAGCAACTGGACAATTACCAATGGAACAAACATATTTAGAAAATATTTTACGCATGAATATTGGTAAGGTAGTAAAACTACACGTAACATTTAGTGGTTCTAATGAATGGTTAGATAAAACTTTCCCTTGCATTATAGAGGCAGTAGGTATTGATCATATTATTACAAGTGATCCTAAAACTGGCGAATGGCATATAATAAAAACGCTATATTTAAATTTTTTATCCTGTGAAGAAAAACTAAATTTTAACTCAAATGAACAATAAAAGAATGTTGAAACATTCTTTTATTTTTGATATAATTGGAACGAATACAGTAGGTGATAATATGATTGATACGGTACTATTAATTATAATAATTATTGGTTTAATCTTAATATTTTATACTTTCATATATAATAATTTTCAAAATTTATTTATTAAAATTAACGAAGCCGAAATTAATATCAATAGTGCTTTAAATAAAAAATTTGATTTATTAAACAGAAGTATTAAAGTAATTAAAGGTAATGTTAAAATAGATAAAGATATTTTAGAAATTATTGTTAAACTTCGTTCACGTAAGATTGATGATTTTGAATTAGATAAAGAATTAGATGAAGCCGAAATAGAATTTAAGTCTATTAAAGATGAATTTGAATCATTATCTGATGTCGATAATTTTAAAAAGATTTGTTCTTCTTTAAAGGATACTAAAGAACAATTGATTGCTGCTAAACTATATTATAATGATTGTGTAGTTAGATTTAATAAGTTAATAAGATATTTCCCTTCTAATATATTAGCTTTTATATTAAAATACCGCGAGAAACCATTCCATCAAAATGTGGAAATGTATATGAATAATAAATAAAGAATTACTTAAGTAATTCTTTTTATTTTATCATCCAATTGATAGTTGGTAAGTTGTGTTTGGCTAGAAAAAAATTAGCTTTTGAAAAAGGTCTACTACCTAAAAAGCCACTAGATGCGGAATATGGAGAAGGATGAGAGGATTCAATAATATAATGAACGGGATTAGTAATTAATTCCTTTTTTTCTTTAGCATAGTTACCCCATAACATAAATACTACTGGCTCTTTTTTTTCATTTATTAATTTAATAATATTATCTGTAAATGTTTCCCAGCCAATATTACGATGAGAACCTGGTTTATTTTGTTCAACCGTTAAAACACTATTTAGTAATAATACTCCTGATTTAGTCCATTCCTCTAGATTACCGTGATCCGGTTCTAATATACCTAGATCATTATATAATTCTTTAAAAATATTTTGTAATGATGGTGGTTTACTTATACCTTTAGGAACGGAAAAAGATAAACCATGAGCTTGGCCATATCCATGATAAGGATCTTGACCTATAATTACTACTTTTACATTATTATAAGGAGTATGTTTTAAGGCATTAAAAATATTATCATATGCTGGATATATTATTTTTGTTTTATATTCATTATTAACAAATAATATCAATTGTTTAAAATATTCTTTTTCAAATTCTGTTGCTAATAAATTATCCCAATCATTACCAATCATCTTACCACCTAACTACATTTTACCATATTTTTTATTATATTTTAGATGATCTACTTCAAAAAAAATATCTTTTCTAAGTAAAATTAAAGCATATAAATTTATAATAGCAACAATAGCTATCAATATATCAACAAATTGCCATAAAGATAAAGAGGACATTATACTACCAATTAATAATAAAAAAATAGTAGCTAATCTCAAAATAAATATATGAATCGGTTTGATTTTAGAAATTAGAAATTTAAAACATGATTCACCATAATAATAACCAGTGATGATAGTTGAAAACGCAAATAATATGATGGTAATGATAACGATTATTTCTCCGAAATATCCTAGGTGATATTTAAAAGCATATAAAGTTATTTCTATACCATTAACATCTGTTAGCGATAACGTTTGGTAGTTTGAAGTTAGAATAGCAAAGGCTGTCATACTACATATAATTAAAGTGGTAAAATAAACACCAAACATTTGAATTAAACCTATTTCAACTGGTCTATTGACAGTTGTCGTAGCTGCTACTATAGCACTAGTACCTAAACCTGCCTCATTACTAAAAATACCTCGTTGAATACCAATAATAATAGTAGTTAATATACCAAACCCAAAAGCTTTAAGATTAAAGGCAGCATTTATAATATTAATTAATATATTAGGTATTTGATTGATGTTTATAATAATTATAATTAAAGCTGATATAGTATAAATACCTCCCATAATTGGTACTAATTTAGTAGAGATAGTAGCTATTTGCTTAACACCTTTAAAAATAATAATAGCTGTTATTATCATAATTAAAAAAGCTACTGTTAAAGGATATATTTCAATAATACCTGTAACTGATTTTGTAATGGTATTAGCTTGGATAGTCATAAAACCTACTATATATGCTAATCCAATAAATAAAGCTGATAATCTAGCTAAATTGGGTTTACCTAAACCATCTCTAATATAGTATGGAGGGCCACCCATATATATATCTTTTTCATCTTTCCTTCTATAAATAACAGCTAAGACACATTCAGCAAAAGTATTGGGAGAAGCAATTAAGGCTGATAACCATAACCAAAAAATAGTACCTACTCCACCCAAATAAATACCTAGTGCTACACCAGCTAATGATCCAACCCCTATTCTAGCTGCTAATGACATACTTAATGATTCTAGTGGTGAAATTGTATTTCTTTCCGCCTTATTACTAGTAGTAATATATTTAATCATCTGTTTAATATTAAATTGAATAAATTTTAATTTAAATGAAAAATATAAACCTACTAATACTATCATCATAGTAGCAATACCCCATAGTATTTTATTTATTGCCAGTACCATAAAATCACCATTACTATTATATTTATTATTGTTGTTGTTTTTTGTTAGGTAATGAAAAAAGTATAGGTAAATACCTATACTTTATTTATGATATGGTTCATTATTGATAATAGTAAACGAGCGGTAGATCTGTTCTAATAGAATAACTCTAAATAATTGATGAGGAAAAGTTAATTTTGAAAATGATAGACAATAATTAACTTTCTTTTTAATATCATCATGTAGTCCATGAGAAGACCCAATAATAAATACTATATCTGAATAATCAATAAGTAATTTATTAATCTTTTGAGCTAATTCTATACTGTTTACTTCTTTACCATTTATATCTAAAGCTATTAAATATTGTTTATTATTAAGTTTACTAAGAATCTTATCTTTTTCTTTAATTAAAGATATGGACGGATTAGCTGATATTTCTTCATCTAATTCAATAATTTCAACCTTAATATACTTTGTTAATCTTTTTAAAAATTCATTTATAGCTTCTTTATAAAACTGTTCTTTAATTTTACCAATACATATTATTTTTATCATATTATCCTCTATATCTCTATTAAGTCTGTTCTTTCGCGTTGTCTAGCAACATATATTTGATCTACTTTTTTATTAGATTTACTTAAAGTTTCTAATAGAGTATTTAAAGCTATTTCTTCATTATTATTTTCCTCACTTAAATGGGCTAGTACAACACATTTAGTTTTATTACCTATAAATTCTGATAAATACATAGCACTATCATGATTAGATAGATGACCTATATCACTCAGAATACGTTGTTTTAAATGATATGGATATCTTCCATTCATTAGCATTTCAATATCATGATTACTTTCTAATATATACATATCCTTATTAATTAATTGTTTAAAATGCTTCTTATTTATATAACCAGTGTCAGTAATATATACTATCTCACGGTCTTCAGTTTTAATAATAAAACCGATAGAACTAGAAGTATCGTGGGAAGTTGGAATAATTCTTAGAGTAATATCATCAATAATATGTTCTAATTGATCCATAATTATATGATTTGATATTAAACGACCTATATCCTCTTTCATTAATTCTGTTATATAAACATTGGTATCATATTTTTTACAAAAAGATGATAAACCACATATATGGTCACTATGGGTATGGGTTACTACTATAGCTGTTATATCCTTTATATCTATTCCTATCTCTTTTAATTTATTTTTAAGATATGGTAACGGTACTCCTACATCGATTAAGATTTTAGTATCCTTATATTCTAAATAAGTACAATTACCTTTAGAGCCACTAGCTAAAACTGATATTTTCATAAGAATTTAGCGTTGGTATAGCCGTAAAGGATTAATAGCTACTCCACCACTATGTGGCGCTCCAACATAAACTCCAAAGTGCAAGTGAGTCCCAACACGATGTCCAGTTAACGGATGATATCCTGTATTACCCATAGCTGCAATCCTTTGACCGCGCTGCACAACATTTCCTACTTTAACATAAAGCCTTGATAAGTGGCCATACCAAGTATAGTAACCATTGTTATGATTAATTATTATATAATTACCACTAGTTCTATCATACCCCGTCTTATATACTGTCCCATTATTGGCAGCATATATTGGAGATCCATAACCACAACCAGCAATATCAACTGCATCATGATGTGAGCCCCATCTAGGACCAAATACACTAGTTATAATATATGGGGTAGTAGTAGGCCATGCCCAGAAGTTATTATCACCAATATTAGGTATAACCTTTCCACCTTTAACATAAATACGATTAATAGCGGGTTTCAATTCTTCGTATGATAAAGGAACTACATCTTCAATCTTACCATTGATTATCATTAGTTTACGAGTAACTTTATCTTCACCATTTACCCCAGCACGAAGCTGATATCCATTACCCACTAGCATCTTATTATCATATTTGATTTCAGTACGGTATTCTTTGATTTCTTTTTCTACAACATGGCGTTCTTCAACTACACTAAATTTAGGATTAATAAGTCCTATAACTACTTCTTGACCTTGATATAGTAAATTATTAGGATCAGTAAACTGCGGATTAGCAACCATAAATTCATCAATACTTAAATTATTATTGTATGCTACTGTTTCTATGGTATCTCCTAATTTAACTTTATAACGATCTTGTTTAGCTAATGTACCAAACAATAAATACTTAGTTAAATCTTTTTCGTTAGTAAATATTAACTCATCAGTTGAGATGTGATCTTGTTTAATAGTTATTTCTTCATCAATATAAATATCATCTATTCTAGTGCCAAAGTCGATTATTTCTTTTTGATTATTATCAAGAAAGGCTTGATATCTATCTTCGCCAATAAAGGCTTTAATGGTTCTATTGACAGCATCAATAAATATTTGTTTATCTATAACATTAATATTAGTTTGTTTTATACCTTTGATAGTAATAATATAACCGTTAATAGTAAAAGGTTTTAATCCTTTAATCTTATTATATATCTCTTTAGCAGTAGATATATTAGTTTTATATGTTATTTCTTTTTTTATTTCTAATCCTACTGGTAAATAGACACGTTCGACTTGATATTTATCTTTTAAAGCACTTTGTTCATTATTGATATAATTTTCTAACTCTTCTTTTTCTTTGATCATTCCAATTGATTTACCATCTAAATAGACATGATAAACAGCCATAGGGTTATCATGGCGAGCATTATTAAAACCTAGAGCAAAAACTGATCCAGTTAAAATTATAGTAATTATTAATATAGGTACAATCTTTAATCTCCGTAACATCTTACCACCTATTCTTTATCTTCTTCTGCTTGTTCTTCTTTCTTGTAATTGACAAAGGTACTTGTATCTCTTTTAAAAAGTAAATCGACAGTACCGGTTGGTCCATTACGGTGTTTTGCAATAATTAATTCACTTTCACTAGTATAATCATCACTTCTAGCTTGCTTAGTATAATAATCATCACGATATAAGAAACTTACAATATCAGCATCTTGTTCAATAGATCCAGATTCTCTTAAGTCACTCATAATAGGTCTTTTATTTTCTCTTAATTCTACTGCTCTAGATAATTGTGCTAAAGCCAGAACAGGAATATTTAATTCCATAGCCATTGTTTTTAAAGCTCTAGATATTTCAGATACTTCTTGTTGTCGATTACCAGCATATCTAGCTGAGCCTTGAATTAATTGTAGATAGTCGATAATAACTAAACCTAATCCTTCATTAGAACTAGCTAAGCGGCGACATTTAGCTCTTATTTCACCTATACTTATTCCTGGTGTATCATCTATATAAATATTAGTATCTGCTAATTGGCTAATAGCTTCATTAACTCTTTTCCAATCATTATTTAATAAATTACCTGTACGTAATTTATAACCTTCTATTTGGCCTAAGGAACTAATCATACGCATTGCTAATTGTTCTGCTCCCATTTCCAAGGTAAATATAGCCACCGTTTTATTAGTAGCAGTAGCTACATTAGTAGCAATATTAAGCCCTATAGCTGATTTACCCATAGCTGGACGAGCTGCTATAATAGTTAGTTCATTTTCATGTAATCCAGTTGTTAATTTATCATATTTAGTAAATCCTGTCGGTAAACCAGTTACTTCCCCTTTAGATTCAGCTAAGGTCTCTAAATCAGATTGAGCTTTTGATAATACCTCTTGAATTTTCCTAAATTCAGATGCTTTTCGATGTTTAACAATATTTAATATCTTACGTTCTGCTTCATCCAATATCTCGTTGGTAGAATTTTCTTTCTTATAACCACTTGTTGTTATTTCGGTTGATACTTCGATTAATTTTCTTAAAATAGCATTTTCCTCAACAATAGTTATATAATGATCAATATTAGCGGCAGTTGGAACAACATTGACTATATCATTTAAATATTCAACGCCCCCAATTTCTTTTAATTGTTTTTTATCTTCTAATAGTGCTGTTACAGTAGTTAAATCAATAGGTGTCTTTTTCTCAGCTAATTCTTTTAAACAAGCAAATATTTTATTATGAGCATCTAAATAAAATACTTCCTTATCTAATGTTTCAGTAGCTCTCTGTAATGCATACTCTGATAAAAACATAGCACCTAATACTGATTGTTCTGCTTCAATATTATGTGGTAATACTTTTTCAGCCATAATACCCACCTCATTTATTAGTAATTTTATTATAACAAAATTATTAACGTTTGAATTATCCAATTATTTGTATTTTTATGTCAGCTATTATATCTTTATATAACTGTATCTTCACTTGATAATAACCTAAACTTGATAATGGTTTATCTAATAATAGGTTATGCTTATCTATTTTAATGTTCTTTTTATTTAATTCATCACATATCTGTTTACTTGATATACTACCAAATATTTTATTTTTATCCCCTACTTTAACCTTAAATTTAAGGGTTAATTTTTCTATTTGGGCTTTTAATTGTTCTGCTTGTTTCTTATTTTCATCTTCTTGTTCTTGCTTTAATTTTTTATCTTGTTCTAACTTCTCTAAACTTTTTTCGGTTAATAAAACAGCATATTTATTTTTAATAAGAAAATTCTTGCCATAACCATCTTTGACTTCTTTTATTTCTCCTATTTTTCCTTGACCCTTTAAATCTTTAATAAATATAACTTTCATATAACCACCCTTATTTCATTATACTATATATTGTCTATTTATGCTATTTAATAAACTAAAAAGTAGATCATCTTGATCTACTTTTTATTGATTATCTTTGTTGACTATTCGATTTTGAACTCCACATCTAGGACATACCACATATTCGTTATTTTGTAATAAATGATCAGTAATATCTATTTCACAATTACAATTATTACATCTATGATATCTCTTACCTTTATAAATATCTGCCATATTCTCCTCCTTTAATATTATTATTGACTAAATTAATAATATTAAACAAAAAAGATACTATTTAGTATCTTATTTAGTATAAGGTAATAGAGCCATAAAGCGAGCTCTTTTTATTTGTTCGGTTATATATCTTTGATGTTTAGCGCATGCACCAGTCATTCTTCTAGGTAATATCTTACCTTTTTCATTTATATATTTTCTTAATATATCTACATCTTTATAATTTAAATCTTTACCGGCACAAAGTTGGCATACTTTCTTTTTCTTTCTTGTAAATTCTACCAAATTTATCCCTCCTTCTATTAAAATGGTAATTCATCATCACTTATCTCAATACTAGAACCAAAATCAGCAAATGGGTCGCTTTCAACGTTAGTTGTTTCTTCGGTCACTTTTTCTTCGACATCATTATCACTATTTTGGGTACGTAATTGAGCTTGTTTTTTAGTTTCTAAAAATTGAACATTATCAGCAACAACTTCAGTAACATATCTCTTAGTGCCATCTTGAGCTTCATAATTTCTTGTTTGAATTCTGCCTTCAACAGCTACCAAACTACCTTGATTAATATAATTTTTTACTGATTCAGCTTGTTTACGCCATACAACTATATTAATAAAATCAGTCTCTCTTTCACCATTTTGATTAGAAAATGGTCGATTAACAGCTAATGAAAAGGTTGCTACTGGTATGTTATTACTTGTATATTTCAATTCAGGATCTTTTGTTAATCTTCCTATTAATAAAGCTTTATTCATTTTTTACCTCTTTTCTTATTCTTCATCTATTTTTATTATCATATGACGAATAATATCTTCGTTTATTAGTGTGCGGCGATTAAATTCTTCAATAGCCTTACTATCTGCTTCAACTTGATATACAAAATAATATCCTGATTGATGTTTTTTAATTTCAAATGCTAATTCTTTTTGACCATATTCTTTAGTATCGAGAATTTTAGCTTTGTTTTTTTCTAGAAGATCAGCTAATTCTTTAGCGGTCTTTTTTATTTCTTCTTCTTCCATGTTAGGTCTTACAATAAACATAATCTCATATTTTTTCATATCTAACACCTCCTTTTGGTCTTATGGCTTCTTATAAAGAAGCAAGGAGTAATTTAATTACTCGTTTATTAATTATAACAAAACATATTATATATGTAAATGTTTTTCTTATACATTGAAGCGAAAGTGACAGATATCACCATCTTTCATTATATAATCCTTGCCTTCAATACGTAGTTTCCCATGCTCTTTTACAACTTTTTCTGAACCACAGTTTATTAAATCATCATAAGCTATTATTTCAGCTTTAATAAAACCTCTTTCAAAATCACTATGAATAATACCAGCACATTGTTTAGCATTCATGCCTTTGCTAAAAGTCCATGCTCTTACTTCTTTTGGACCAGCAGTAAAGAAAGTTGCTAATCCCAATAAATCATAAGTAGCTTCAATTAATTTATCTAAACCACTTTCTTCTATACCCAATTCTTTTAAATATAAATATTTATCTTCATCTTCTAATTCAATTAGTTCTGATTCAATCTTAGCACAAATTACTACCATTCTTGCTTTCTCTTTATTAGCATATTCTTCAACTAGTTTAATATATTTATTATCTATATTATTTATATCACTTTCTCTAATATTAGCAACATAGATCATTGGTTTTAAAGATAATAAATTATAATTTTTTAATATTTTATATTCTTCTTCATTATATTCAATTGTCCGAAGAGGTATATTCTTTTCTAAATATTCTTTAGCTTGTCTTATGATAGCTAATTCTTTAATAGTTTCTTTTTCACTAGGATTATCAGCTTTTTTAGCTATTTTATTAATTCTATTATCAATTACTTCTATATCAGCTAACATTAATTCAATATTAATAATTTCAATATCTCTTATCGGATCTATATTGTTTTCAACGTGAATAATCGTTTCATCATCAAAACATCTTACTAAATTACAAATAGCATCTACTTCTCTAATATGGGATAGAAATTTATTACCTAGTCCCTCACCTACTGAAGCTCCTTTTACTAAGCCTGCTATATCCGTAAATTCAAAAGTAGTTGGTATTACTTCATTAGGCATATACATCGCTTCTAAGACCTGTAATCTTTTATCGGGTACTGATACGACTCCCAGATTAGGATCAATGGTAGCAAATGGATAATTAGCTGCTAGAATGTGTTTTTTAGTTATTGCATTAAATAAAGTTGATTTACCCACATTAGGTAAACCAACTATACCTGCTGTTAAAGCCATATTAGTTACCTCCTCTAGAAAGTTGGATAAATATTAGGTCCAATAGGTAATCCTACCATATACCAGCTTACTATTAAAACAATCCAAAAGATAGCATATATAGCACTATATGGTATGGTATATGAAAGACATTTTCTAATTGTAATTGGTTGTTTTTTATCTCGATTATAATAATTCATAAAGGCTACAAAAATAACAAAATAAGCTAATAATGGCGTTATCCCATTACTTATTGAATCTCCAGCCTTAACTATAACTTGTGAAAATTCTGGTGTAATATTAAATTGCATTAAAGTAGGTACTATTATAGCTGACATAATTGACCATTTTATAGTTGTCGATGTCATAAATAAATTAGCTATTGCAATAATTAATATACTTATAATAATCAATGGTACACCAGAAAATTGGCTATTCTTTATTAATTCAGCACCCCATGCTGTAATAACAGTACCAATATTAGTTTGTCTAAAATATGCTATAAATTGTGCAGCAAAGAATAATATAATAACTATATCAGTAAATACTTTCATATAACTACCCATAGCGTGAACTATATCACGATCATTTTTAAATGTTTTAGCACCTATACCATAAGCTACTCCTGTAAAAATAAAGATAGTAGCAACTAAAAATGGTATCGAATCTAATAAATATGAATTAGGTCCTAATAATTGTCTAATATAATCTACTTCAGTATAATCAAGCAATAATCCTGAATAAGGTAATCCGGGTATAATCATATATGTATAGATAAGGGTTATGAATATAAAAGTTATTGAAGCATAAATAAAACCTTTATGCTTTTGTTGGGGTGCTTCTTCAACTTCTTCTTCGACAGCATATTTACCCAACTTCTTAACTATTACTTTTTCAGTAATAAAGGTTCCTATCCACGCTAATAATATTACAGCTGTAATCATAATAAATAAGCTAGCATTAAGCCCTACATGATATTTAGGATCAATTACTTTGGCAGCCATATTAGTATAATATAATAGTGATATATCCATCGAAGTCATAAAAATATTGATACTAAAACCAAATGCTACTGAAGCAAAACCAGTTACAATTCCTACTAATGGATTTCTACCTATGAATAAGAATATCAATGCTCCTAAAGGAATCATTATTAAATAAGAAGTTTCCATAAAAACATTTAATATAATACCAACTAAAAATAGTAAAAATGTAATAGTCTTTTTATTTATTTTTTTATTTATTTTGGTTATTATTGTCTTTAAAAAACCACTTTCGTTAAGTATCCCAAATGCTACTAACATCAATAATGATATGGCTAAGGGTGCAAAACTAATAAAATTACGAGTTGCTTCACTTATTATATATCTAAGACCTGTTCTATTTAACAGTGATGTAACAGTAACAATATAAGGCTCTAATTCTCCAGTTATAGGATTAATCTTAGTATAGGTAGTTTGGGCTCCTAACCATGATGCAATACTACTTATCAAAATAACGAAAATCGATAGTAAGATAAAAGTAGATGCGGGATGATTTATAATTCGTCTTTTAGTTTTAGGTTCCGTATTCTCATTCATAACTATACCTCCTAGAATACATTATATTACTTTTTTTAATTTTTTATTGAATTCAATTCTGGGCATCATTATTGAACGCCCACACTTTAAACATTTAATTTTCACATCGACACCTATACGAGTTATCTGCCACTCATTACTGCCACATGGATGGGCCTTTTTCATAACAACTACTGAATTCAAGTTATACTCCTTACTCATAGCTGCCCTCCTACTAAGGAAATAATTTTAATTTTCTTTTTATCTAATCTTATTTTTAATTCTCTTAGAATAGCTCGTTCAACATGGGGATGCTTTATTGGATCACACTTTACTACCATTCGATAAGTAGTAGCTAAGACGTCTACTTTATTAACTCCTAATAATATAATATCATCAACTACATACTCAATTTTACCATCTAAATCTTTAAATATTTCAGTTAATACCTTTTCTATCTCTTGGACTTCAAAATCATTACTTATTGCAATATCAATACTAGCTCTAGTTTTATCTAAACTATAATTAGTAACTTCAGTAATATTGCGATTAGCAATTACTTTAATATCCCCATCTATATTTTTAATTCGAGTTGATCTTAATCCTAATGATATAACTTCACCTCTATAATCATCAACTTTAATTACATCACCTATATCGTATTTATTATCAAAAATAATAAATAGACCGGAAAAAAAATCTTTTACTATATCTTGAAGCCCTAGACCTATAACTAAACCTATAATACCAAACCCAGTCAATATTGTTCTAGCATCGACATTAAATAAATGTAAAACTGATACCAATACAACAATAGCTACTATATATCTAGTTATATTTTTAATAATAATTTCTAGGGTTTTTTTTCGGCGTCTTTTAATATTAAAATAATCTAACCCTTTATCAAAAAATTGATCGATTATTTTTTTTAATATCAAATATGAGAATACTCCTATGAAAATGTATACTACTGGTAAATATATCCTACTAAAAGGCATACTACTCAGGTATTGTACCATTTAATCACTCCTTGTTATTTATTCCCATAATATCTAAAATTCTATTTAAATCATGATATGAATCAAAATTAATCTCAATCTTCTTATCAGTTATTTTAACTTTTGTTCCTAATTTTTCACGCAATAAATCTTCAACATATATATACTCTTCTTTTCGATTATTTTCTTTTCTTTGAATAGGAACTTTTCTTCTATAATCATCTGATAGTGTAATATTTTCTAATTGTCTTACACTTAATTGTTTCTTAATTACTTGATCAGCTAGGGCTTCTATTTGTTCTGTATCCTCTAATTTACTTAATACTCTAGCATGGCCCATTGATATTTCATCATGGAGTAGCATATTTTGAACTTTAAGGGGTAAGCGTAAAAGACCTAATAAATTAGTAATGTGTGAACGGCTTTTACCTAATCTCTTACCTAAATCTTCTTGTGTTATTGCTAAAGTATCAATTAATTTTTTATATGCTTCGGCTTCTTCAATAGCTGATAAATTTTCTCTTTGTAAATTTTCTAATAATGCTATTTCCATCATTTCGCGATCAGAAAACTCACGTATGATAGCTGGTATTTTAGTTAAACCAGCTATACGGCTAGCTTTAACACGCCTTTCACCAGCAATAATATCATATCCCTTGATACTTTTTTTGACTATTATTGGCTGAAAAACGCCATGCTGTTTAATAGATTCAGCTAGTTCATTAAGTGCTTCTTCATCAAAATTCTTTCGTGGTTGATATGGATTGCCTCTCAATTCTTCTAAATCTAATTCTACAATTTCTTCTTTTGGTGTTGTATCTACTATCTTTCTTTCTAGTTGTTCAAAATTTAATGGTTCTGCATTAAACAATTCCTCTAAACCTTTTCCTAAGGCTCTTCTTTTATTTTCCATTTCTTTGTATCACTTCCTTAGCTAAATTAATATAAGCTTCCGATCCCCTACTCCTTGGATCATAGAAAACAATTGGTTTTCCATGAGAAGGTGCTTCTGATAATCTAATTAATCTTGGGATAATAGTATTATAAACTCTTTCTTTAAAATAACTTCTAATATCTTCAACAACTTCTAATCCTAGATTAGTTCTTGAATCTAACATAGTGAGTATTACTCCCTCAATATCTAAGCTAGCGTTAAGGTTCTTTTGGGCTAACATAATGGTATTTAATAACTGCATAATACCTTCTAAAGCAAAAAACTCACATTGAACAGGTATTATAACTGAATCAGCAGCTGTTAAAGCATTAGTAGTTATAATTCCCAATGATGGAGGACAATCTATAATAATAAAATCATATTTATTTCGCTCTTCTTCTAAATATTTTTTTAGTTGACCAGCCTTAGTAAAACCTGGTTCGGTTCGACTTTTTCCTAACAATTCAATATCGATACCTGCTAAATTAATAGTAGCTGGTATAGCAAATAAATTTTTAAACTTCGTTTTTACAACAACATCTTTTATTTTAGCTTGATCTATTAATACATCATATATGCTCTTATCTATATCACCTTTATTGATGCCTATTCCGGTAGTAGCATTACCCTGTGGATCTAAATCAATCAATAATATTTTTTGTTCTAATAATCCTAAAGAAGCTGCTAAATTGATACTAGTTGTTGTCTTACCCACGCCACCTTTTTGATTAACTAGTGCTATAACTTTCCCCATGATTTCACCTCTTTAGTCTTCTATATAGATATTTATATTTTACCAAAAATTGTGGAATATTGAAATGCTTTTTCATAAAAAAAGATACTTATTTCAATAAGTATCTTTTAATTATTTCTTATCTATTTTTATGATAACCTGATACATTTTCTCAAAATCAAATTCTTCCGAATCAACATTAAACCCATATTTTTCAATTGTTTCTATACATTCTCTGACTGTATTGATAACAGTTCTTAAATCAGCAGATGTATAAGTGTTGGTTGGTGGACTATAATTATTGGTTTCAGGTATATTATCTGTTGAACCAGTAGGCTCAGGTTGAACTGCTGGTTGTGGCTCTGAAACAGATTCGGGTTGTGTTATGGGTTCGGGATTTATTGCTGGTTCTGGTACTACCGGTGTTATTGGTTCTGGAGTTGCTGGTTCAATAGGTGTAGTAGGAGCAACCGGTTCAGGTTGAATTACTGGTTGAGGTTCGGGTGGTATACCTATAGGTTTTAGGTCATTGTTTTCTATTGTTGTCTGCTGTGGTGCTTCTTCTTCCATTTCTGGAATAAATCTATTATGTGGTTCCTCTTCTACTGGAGGTGTTTCTATTTGAGTAGGCTTATTTTCGGATTGTAATAAACTATTAACGTTAGCCACAGGTTCAGGAACATTAATATCAACCGCTTGTTTTTTGATTTGTTCAATATTATTATTAATGTTTGATATATTATTTATTGATGGGGTTGGTTGTTCGCCACCTGTTGGATTTTGTTCTTCATCTTCACCTATTATTTCCAATTCTTCATTATCTCCATTACTATTATATAATTTTTTTATTTCTAAATCTGTATCTCTAACTGTCATTCTATTATTTATAATCTTTTCTAAGAAGTTTTTTTGTTCATTTTTATCAGGAATATTTAATAATGATCTAGCATGACGTTCAGATATTCTTCCCTCTAATAATGCTTTTTGTACTTCTTCATCAAGATCTAATAGCCTTAATTTATTAGCAATAGTAGGTTGTGTTTTGCCCATTTTTTGAGCTAATTGCTCCTGAGTGATATTACCCATCTTTAGAATAGTCTGATAAGTTTTAGCTTCTTCAATTGGAGTTAAATCTTTTCTTTGAATATTTTCAATTAATGCTACTTCAGCACTTTCATAATCATTTAAATCGGCTACTATAGCAGGAATTGTTGTTTTTCCAGCCAAAATAGATGCTTTGTGTCTTCTTTCACCAGCAACTATCTCATACTTATCACCAATTTTTCTAACAACAATTGGATTAATAACCCCATGTTGTTTAATAGATTCAGCTAGTTCATTTAATGCTTGTTCATCAAATTGTTCCCTTGGCTGAAACCTATTAGGAATAATATCATCTAAACTAACTTGAATAATCTCCTTGTTAATATTCATAGTGTGGACCCCTCCTACTATTCTTACTGTTATAATTTTACCATTTTTTATATACTTTTTACAATGTTTTTTTCTGTTTTTTTAAAAATTTAAGCGATTTATAGCTATTTTTGTTCTTTTTTTAAATATACCATCAATATTGCTATATCAGCAGGATTAACTCCACTAATACGCATTGCTTGTCCTAACGAAGTAGGATTTATTTGTTTTAATTTTTGTTTAGCTTCCGATGCTAAATTATGAATATTATCATAATTAATATCTGGAGGTATTTTTAATTGTTCATATTTCATTAAATTATCTGCTTCGCGGTAAGCTTTATTAATATAACCTTCATATTTTATATTTATTTCAACCTGATCTAATATGTTATTATTTTCTTCAATATTAGTTAAATCTCTTATATTTTCTATTCTTATCTCTGGTCTTTTTAATAAATTATATATAGTTATACCATCTTTTAATATGGCACTACCAATATCATTTAAATACTTATTTACTTCAACATTTGGATTTATTTTCTTTATCTTAAATTCTTTTATGTATTTATCTATCTGTTCTTTTTTATAAATTAATTCATTGTATTGTTTTTTATTAATTAAGCCTACTTGATAACCATATTCTCTTAGCCTTAAATCAGCATTATCATTACGTAATAATAATCTAAATTCAGCTCTAGAAGTGAGTAAACGATATGGTTCTTTAGTACCCTTAGTTACTAAATCATCGATCATAACACCAATATAAGCTTCACTTCTTTTTAAAATTAATGGTTCTTTATTTTCTAGAGATAAAGCGGCATTAATACCAGCTATAATACCTTGGCCAGCAGCTTCTTCATAGCCACTAGTACCGTTTATTTGCCCTGCTGTATATAACCCTTTTATTAATTTTGTCTCTAAGTTACTATTTATCTGAGTAGGATCAATAGCATCATATTCGATAGCATAAGCATATTTCTTTATTTTAGCTTTTTCTAGTCCGGGAAGCGTATGAACCATTTTCTCTTGTATTTCATATGGCATACTAGTAGAAAAGCCTTGAAGATATATATCATCATAATAGGTACTTTCTGGTTCTAAAAATAATTGATGTCTTTCTTTATCAGCAAATCTAACTACTTTATCTTCAATAGAAGGACAATATCTTGGACCTATCCCTTCGACATATCCACCATACATACTTGAATATTTTAAATTTTCATTTATTAATTCATGAGTAGCTAGCGTTGTATGAATTAAATAACAAGGTATTTGTGATTCAATGGAATATTTTGGTTCATCATCAAAACTAAAAGTATATAATGCCTTATCGCCTTCTTCTATCTTCATATTAGAAAAATCAATAGATGAACGTTCTAATCGTGGAGGCGTTCCTGTTTTTAATCGTTGAATAGTAAAACCTAACTTTTTTAGGTTATTACTTAAATCAAGTGATGGTTTTTCATTATTTGGACC
>JBJKSD010000003.1:0-5651 GCA_046704245.1 Bacilli bacterium | reverse complement strand
CATCAATAACTGGACCTACCCAAAATAGACTATTAGGGTATAGTCTTTTAATTGCTTGTGCTAATAAATGAGCACATGAATGATTTAATATTGATAATTGGTTATTTTCTTTAATATTTATCATTTTCCTCTGCCTTCCTTCTTTATTTCATGTTCTTCTGTTAAATTATTAGTTAGCTGATGATGAACATCTTTAATTTTTCTATCTATTTCAGCCATTTCTTCTTTAGCATCTTTATTTGTACTTATTATTTCTTTAGCTAATCTTAATTGAAATAATTCTTTTCGTAATACATCTTTTTTAGCCATTATTATTATCCTTTATAATAAAAAAAACGCATCCCTATGGATCGTTAATTAGCGGTACCATCCTACCATTATACTTTAGTTAGATAACGCACTTACATGCGGAAATCCCTTACGGGTTCTACTCCAAGGTGGTAACTATTAATCATATTAGTTAGCTTTCACCATCTCTAACTCGCTTAGTAATATGTAATTAATAGTCAAGTCCTTTTCTTTGTATTTACAAGTATAAAATACACTATCTGTTAACGTTTGTCAATGTTTTTATTATTTGCCTTTACAATATTAATATACTACTCTCTTCTATTTTTGCTTATCATTTCCATACAATCTGCTAGTTGATTTATTCGTTCGATAATCCTTCTAGCTTTTACTACTTCGGTATTACCATTATAGATACTAAAATGTTGTTCTAGATCTTCAATATTTAAATTAGAAGTAAAGAAGGTAGGTAACTCCTCTTGCATGCGATATTGCAGAATAGGTCCTAATATTTCATCTCTACTCCAGGCAGTTGTATTTTCAGCACCAATATCATCGATTAATAATAGGGGGACTTTTTCAATATATTCAAATTTTTCAGTAAAGTTTTCAGTAAATGATGCTTTTAAATCTCTAAGATATTCTGGCCAATAGATAATTGCACTCCTAATTTTTTTCTTAGCTAATTCATTAAATAAAGCAGCTATTAAATATGTTTTACCACATCCAAAATTACCACTTAAATACAAACCTTTCCCAATATTACCTTGTATATAATCCTTATAATAATCATCTAACCAGCAAAGAACTTCAGCTCTTTTTGTATCTCTTCTATATATATTTATCATACTAGCATTCCTTATTTCTTTAGGTACTTCTATAACATAAACATTATCTTGATAATAATTATCTTTTAATTGTTTCTGTTTATGTTTACATGCCACATAGGAGAATATTATATTATTACTTTCTTTTGAAGGAGTAAAAATAAAACCTTCAACTGCATTCCTACATTCAAATAGATTCTTACAATCATGACAATTTTTTAATTCACTAGCACACTCTTCAAATTTTGATGTATATTTCATTAATTCTACTTCGGGCATATCTATTTTACTGATAACTTTTTTAAAATACTCATCTTTTAAAGCTTTAATATATTCATTTTTTAATGATGGTAATTTTTTAACATGCATTTCTAGATCTTTAATCGCAACACTAGCTTTCTTCATAATTCATCACCTACAAATATTTTTTAAATCTTTCTTCAAGTTCTTTCTCTTTATCAGAAGATAACATTTCCTCTTCTATATTCTTATCAAACCACTCTGGGATATTTTCTTTCTTCTTACCTTTTATAGTTCTATTCATTTTATTCTTATATTTCTTATGTTCTTTTTCCGCAATATTCATTGCTTCTTCTACGGTTTCAATATTTAATCTTTTCCATTGACCCGCTATTGTTTCCACAAAAGCTTTCGTTAATTTATTATTGTTAATAATTAAAATATAATCAATTAATACATTAACTACTCCTGGCTTTAATTCTTGATCAATCATTAATGATTCTAATAATTTTAAATCTCGAGTAGTTGGTTCAGCATTATTATATTTATTTTTTAAAAAATCATATGGGGTAGTTGTTTCAAAAGTATAAATCATTCTTGCTCTTCGTGAAGTATCACCAATTGGGTTTTTTAAATATTCAGGTTGGCTTCGATATATTAATGTAGGTAAACTACCGGCTTCTTCAAATTGATAATAATCACGACAAGCTTTTCTTAATAATTCTTTATTAATAGTACCTCTTTCCGTTAAAGCACTTCTAATAAGCCCTTGCATATTTAGAGTATCAATATTATAAATAAAAGATAAATTATTAATTAAATCTTTGATATCATTACTAAAAGTATGGTTATTAATAAAATCTTTAGGAATAGATTCCATAATTAAATTAAAATCAATCTTTGATTTAATAGTTAAATGTTGTTTATTACTTTTAACTATATCATCACCTATTAAAGATAATTCTGATGGTGTACTAGTATATATATCACTAAAACAAACGGTTATATCCTCATAATCAGTTAAATTAATTTTAGGCAATGAGAAATATTTAATTAATTTATCATATTCTATTTTACCCACATTACTATATAAACTGACATTTAGGATAGGATGATTAAAAAATTCACTGGCACTTATTGGTGAATATAATTCATAGACATAATTATTAATATTACCTTTTTTTAAATAGGTTTTAATTAATCCGATAGCTTCTAAACATTCTCTAGCTTCAATAATATCGTTTAGTTTTAATTTCATCTTACTCATTAGATGATGGTGAGTAAATTCAACACTCATTACTTCTCTACTATCTAGATCAGCCCATAAAGAAAAGTAGACATTAATGGCAGTATAACCAATAATAGGTTGATATAACATGGTTAATATTTTACGATCATTATCATTTAATATAGATCTATTTATTACTATATAAGTATCTGCTGGTAAAATAGATATTTTTTTCATACTACCACCCACTTAAACCAATTATAACATTTATATAATAATTGATACAATAAAAAAAGTTAATCTAATTAACTTTTTCTATTGATCAGTTTCAAATTGACTATTATATAGTTCACTATAGAAACCTTTTTTATTTAATAAAGTTTGATGGTTACCATATTCAACTATTTGACCATCTCTCATAACTAGAATTAAATCAGCATCTCTAATTGTTGAAAGGCGATGAGCAATGATAAAACTAGTACGTCCTTTCATTAAATTCTCCATCGCTTTTTGAATTAATACTTCGGTTCTAGTATCTACTGAACTAGTAGCTTCATCTAAGATCAAAATAGCAGGATTAGCAAGTATGGCTCTTGCAATAGTAAGAAGTTGTTTTTGGCCACTAGATATATTGCTAGCATCTTCATTAATAATGGTATTATAACCTTGTGATAAAGTACCTATAAAATAATCGACATGAGCAAGTTTGGCAGCTTCTTCTATTTCTTTATCACTAGCATTTACTTTACCATATGCAATATTATCTTTAATATTAGCATTGAATAACCAAGTATCTTGTAAAACCATTCCTAACATCTTTCGTAAATCTGAACGGCGCATATCTCTAATATCGATACCATCGATAGTAATACTCCCCTCTTTTATATCATAAAAGCGCATTAATAGATTAACAATAGTTGTTTTACCAGCTCCAGTAGGTCCAACAATAGCTATTCTTTCCCCTGCTTTTATATCGACAGTAAAATGTTTAATAACATCTTTATCATTACTATAACCAAACACCACATCGTTGAAACTAATATTACCTTTTAAATGCTTTATTGTTTGATAATCTTTTTTATCTTTTACTTCTTCTTCCACATCTAAGAATTCAAATACTCTTTCAGCAGCTGCTGCTGTTGATTGTAAGATATTAGCAATATTAGCAGTTTGAGCTATCGGTTGATTAAACTGTCTAACGTATTGAATAAAAGCTTGAATATCTCCTACTTTAATTCGACCTTTAACGGCTAAATAACCACCTACAATACAGACTCCAACAAAACCTAAATTACTAATAAAGTTAATAATAGGCATCATTAATCCTGATAAGAATTGTGATTTCCATGCTGAATTATATAATTCTTCATTAATATTATTAAACTTATTAATAGCTATATCTTCTCTATTAAAAGCTTTAATAATAATATGGCCTCCATACATTTCTTCAATATGACCATTTATTTTACCTAATGATGCTTGTTGTTCTCTAAAGTATTTTTGTGATCTTTTAACTATTACTCTCGCTATTAAAAAAGTAAGGGGTAAAGTAAAGATAGCTATTAAAGTTAAATATACACTGATTGATAACATCATACCTAGAATACCAATAACCATCGTTACAGAAGTAATAATCTGGACCATACTTTGATTTAAAGTACTACTAATTAAATCAACATCGTTAGTAACTCTACTTAAAACATCACCATAAGATCTAGAATCAAAATATTTTAATGGTATGCGATTAATCTTTTTAACTATCTCTTGACGAAAATTATAAGTAATCGTCTGTGATATTCTAGCCATTACATAACCTTGAATATATAAAAATAATGAACTTATTAGATATAAACCTAATAATAAGATAACTATTCGACCAATATAATCAAAATCAATAAAAGCGCCAGGTATATGCATCATCTTAGCCATAGCCCCTTCAAATAATCTGGTAGTAGCTTTACCTAAGATTTTAGGGCCAGCAATTGCAAAAGCTGTACTAAAGATAGCAAAGAAAATAACTACGATTAATGGTAAAGAATAAGGTTTTAAATAACTATATAATCGTTTCATTGTACCTTTAAAATCTTTAGCTTTACCACCAGCCATCATACCGTGACCCATTGGACCTCTACCCATTGGAGGAGTTGTTGTTTTACGTTCTTCTTTCACGCTAATTCCTCCTTTGATAGTTGTGATAGAGCTATTTCTTTATAGACATCACAATTATTCATTAAATAATCATGGGTACCAATACCAACTATTCTTCCTTCTTCAAGGACAATAATTTGATCAGCATCCATAATTGTATTAATACGTTGGGTTACTATTAACACAATAGCATCTTTTATTTTATCTTTTAATGCATGGCGAAGATCACGATCAGTTTTAAAATCTAAAGCTGAAAAACTATCATCAAAGATATATATTTCTGGTTTCTTAACAATAGCTCTAGCAATCGATAATCTTTGTTTTTGACCTCCTGATACATTAGTACCTCCTTGAGCTATTAAGGTATCTAATTTATTATCGCTTTCTTTAATAAAATCATATATTTGGGCTATCTTAGTAGCTGCTTCTAATTCTTTATTATTAGCTTCTTCATCACCATATTTTAAATTATCACTAATCGTACCAGAAAATAATATTCCGCGTTGAGGTACATAACCTATTTTAGCTCTTAAATCTTTTTGTTTCATATCTCTAATATCGATACCATCAACTAAGATCTGACCTTCAGTTACATCATAAAATCTAGGTATTAAATTAATAATAGTTGATTTGCCACTACCAGTACTACCAATAAAAGCTGTTACTTGATTAGGTTTAGCTATAAAATTAAGATCATATAAGACTGGTTTTTCGGCCTTAGGATAACTAAAAACAACATTCTTAAATTCAATACCTTTCTTATTTTTATTATTCTTCTTAGCTATTTTCGGATCCTTAATAACTGGTTTAGTACTAATTATTTCATAGATGCGACTAGCTGATACAGCTGCTCTGGGGAAGATAATAAAGACCATCGATAACATTAGAAAAGAGATCATTATTTGAATAGCATATTGAAT
>JBJKSD010000002.1:0-36611 GCA_046704245.1 Bacilli bacterium | reverse complement strand
CATGTTATCGAATCAACTAAAGAATTAAATAACCATATTGAGGAAGTAGCAAATAAGTTAGGAATAACTTTATATAAAGGAATTATTTTAACTAGCGATGCTTTCTATGGTAATAATAAGTTACCTAGTGATATTAAACCGATAGCTGTAGAAATGGAATCATATGGATTATTTCATATAGCTAAAGTATTAAATAAAGAAGCTGCATGTATTTTAACCGTTAGTGATTTGGTTGGTAAAAAAGAAGTAACAACATCTAAGGAACGAGAACAATCTTTTACTAAAATGATCGAATTAGCGTTAGAATCAATATAAGGAGGAATAGTATGCCAACACCGCACATCGAAGCAAATAAAGAAGATATAGCTGAAGTAGTATTAATGCCAGGAGATCCATTGCGAGCAAAATTTATAGCTGATAACTATTTAACAAATGTTCAAATGATTAATTCTGTACGTAATATGTATGGTTATACTGGATATTATAAAGATAAGAAAGTAACAGTAATGGGATCAGGTATGGGAATACCAAGTATAGGTATATATGCTTATGAGTTATATAAATTTTATGATGTTAAAAAGATAATTAGAGTAGGATCATGTGGTGGATATGATCCATCATTAAAATTATACGATATAATATTAGCTGAACAAAGTTATAGTGAATCAACTTTTGCTTATGCTTTATCTGGTTATGAAGGACATGTTATCGAATCAACTAAAGAATTAAATAACCATATTGAGGAAGTAGCAAATAAGTTAGGAATAAAACTATATAAAGGAACTATTTTAACTAGTGATGCTTTCTATAATGAAGAAAATCAATTAAAGAAAGCTCCTGGAGAGTTAAATTGTATAGCTACTGAAATGGAATCATATGGATTATTTCATATAGCTAAAGTATTAAATAAAGAAGCTAGTTGTCTACTTACGGTTGTGAAATTATTTAAAACTGGAGAATCTGCCACTTCAATTGAACGAGAACGATCTTTAGTTCAAATGATCGAATTGGCGTTAGAATCAATATAAAATGATAATTTATGGTATATAACATATACTAATAAGTAGTTAGGGGAATAAATATGCAATATAAGAAATATGCTATTGGGCCATATAATTTACACGTTATAAAAACTGATAAATTTAAAACGATTAATATAAATATTGTCTTTAGAAGACCTATTGTTAAAAAGGAAATCACCACTAGAAACTTTTTAGCCGATCTATTATTAAACTCAACAGCTAATTTTCCTAGCAATAGGCTTCTTTCTATTGAAGCTGAAAAATTATATGGTTTGAGAATATCAGATGCTAACATGCGTGTTGGTAATTATGCACTAACTTCATTTAATTTAAGTATGTTAAGTGAAAAATATACTGAACCAGGTATGTTAGAAAAAGCTTTTGATTTATTATTAGAAATATTGTTTAATCCTAATCTTGAAGGGCATAAATTTAATAGTAAAGATTTTCGTATCGTTAAAAATGGTATTGAATCAGAAATTAAATCGATTAAAGATAATATGACTAAATATAGTTTAATTAGAATGTTAGAAGCAATGGATAATAAATCACCCATATCTTATAGAGGATATGGTTATTTAGAAGATCTAGAACAAATAGATGAAGAACAACTATATGAATACTATCAATCGATGATAAAAAGTGATTTGGTTGATATCTTTGTTTTAGGAAATGTTGATTTGTTTGATATTAAAAAATTAATTACTAAAAAAATGCCAATCAATACTATTAAGAGAAAGTATGGACCAGTTATTATTGAACATCAAAAGATTAGAAGAAGATTTAGAAAAGTAATTGAAAAAGAAGATATTATGCAATCTAAATTATCAATTGGATGTAAATTAAACCATTTGACAGAATTTGAACGTAAATATGTCATTAGTGTCTATAGTATTATTTTAGGAGGACCTACTAATTCTAGATTGTTTAATATTGTACGAGAAAAACATTCACTAGCTTACTATATTAGTTCCCAACCTAAAACCATCGATAATCTTTTATTAATCTACGCTGGTATCGATAAAGATAAATTTAATAAAACAGTTCGCTTAATAAAATATCAGATGGATCGAATGAAAGTGGGTTTAACTGATAAAGAAGTTGAAACAGCTAAAAAAGTAGCAGTCAGTTTTATTAGTGCGGCTGAAGACTCACCGGGAGCTATCCTTGAAGCATACTTATCTAAAGTATTAGTTAATTCTGATGATTTAGCAACCAAAAAACAAAAAATAATGTCAGTAACTAAAGAAGATATTATCAATATAACTAAGAAAGTAAAGTTGGATACAGTCTTCTTATTAGAAGGGGGTAAAACTAATGCTTAAGATGGAATTTGCTGAAATAGGTCAAGAATTATTATATGAAAAATTAACTAATGGTTTAGAAGTATATTTAGTACCCCAATTAAATCGTAATAATTGTTTTGTTACATATACTACTAGATATGGTTCAACTTATAATGAATTTATACCAGCAGGTAAAAATAAATATAGGAGATTTCCAGCTGGTATAGCGCACTTTTTAGAGCATAAATTATTTGAACAAAAATCAGGTATTGATCCTTTTGCTTACTTTGCTGAAAGAGGAGCTGAAGCTAATGCCGCTACTGGTTTCTTTCATACATCTTATATATTCTATGGTTCAGAAGAATTAAATAATAATTTAGAGTATCTTTTAGATTTTGTTAGTTCACCATATTTTACTGATAAGAATGTTGAAAAGGAAAAGGGGATTATCGAACAAGAATTAAGAATGTACGATGATATGCCAATTAGAGTTTTACAGGATAAATTACGTGCTAATATGTTTGCTGTTAACCCAATTAAAGAATCGATTGGTGGCACAGTAGATGATATTATGAAGATAACTAAAGAAGATCTATATGTATGTTATGAAACTTTTTATCATCCATCTAACATGGTCTTGGTTATTACTGGTAATTTTAATGCTGATGAAATTATGAATTTAATTAAAGAAAATCAAGCTAAGAAGAAATATCCCAAACAAAATAAAATAGAAGTAAAAAAATATAATGAACCCCCTAAAGTAGTAAAAGAGTATGAAGAAAAACAAATGATTGTGGAAATACCTAAGTTATCGATAGGTATGAAAATCCCATTAAAAAAATTAACTAAATTTGAACCGAAAGTAAGAAACTTATATTTAGGTATATTAGGATATATGTTATTAGGTCGAACATCTTTATTTTATGAAAAGATGAGAGATTTAGAGTTAACACCTGGACCTTTTCATATTGAAAAGATAAAAGTAGATGATTATATGATGGCTGTTATTAGTGCTGAAAGTGAAAAACCAGAGGAATTAGTTAATGAAATAAAAAAATTAATTAGTAATATTACCATCGATGATGAAGATTTTGAACGTATGAAGAAAGTATTGATTAAGAATTATGTATCGTTGTTTGATGATGTTATGGCTACCAATGATAAAATATTAGATAATATTATTAATTATAAAAAAGTATATTTTGATGAGATTGAAATTATTAGAGATCTTAATAGTGATGAATTAAAAGATTTTATTAAAGGTTTAGATTTATCTAATATAGCAACTTATATAATTAAACCAGAAGAAAACGCCCTTAAATAATATTCATTTTGTGATATAATGAAAAAGGGAAAAGGAGATTATTATGTTAAAGGTAGATAATGTTACAAAATATTATGGTAATTTTAAAGCTGTCGATAATTTTAGTTTTTCGGTTGGCGAAGGAGAAATTTTTGGTTTGTTAGGTGCTAATGGAGCTGGAAAGACTACTACTTTTAGAATGATTATGGGATTATTAGAACCCAATGCTGGTAAGATTACGTTATTTAATAAAAAGATTGATTATAATATGACTGATAAAATTGGTTATATGACTGAAGATCGCAGTCTACTTACTAAATTATCAGTTAAAGATCAAGTATTATTTTATGGTAATTTAAAAGGAATGAAAGAAGAAGTAATTTTAAAGAAACTTGATTATTGGTTAGATCGTTTTAATATTGTGGAATATAAAGATCGTAAGATTAAAGAGTTATCTAAAGGTAATCAACAAAAGATTCAATTCTTAACAGCTATTATTAATGAACCTAAATTATTAATCTTAGATGAACCTTTTTCAGGGCTTGATCCTATTAATATTGAATTATTTATTAATGTTATTGCTGAGCTTAAGAATAAAGGTTCAATTATTATCTTTGCTACTCATCGTATGGATCATGTTGAATTATTCTGTGAAAAGTTAGTTATCATGGTTAAAGGTAAATCAATCTTAGAAGGATATTTAAAAGATATTAAAAAAGATTTTCGCAAGATGAATATCTTTATAAAAGGCGATGTTAATAAAGAAGATTTACTAAAAATAGATGGAGTAATAGATGTCAAGGAAAGTATTGAAGAATATGAAGTAAAGATTAAAGATGCTAGTGTAATAGATAAAGTATTTAAGTATGTTTCAAAGTGTAAGGATATCCAAAAGTTTGAAGTAGAAGAAGCATCACTAAATGAGATTTTTATTGCTAAGGTAGGTGAAAGTTATGAAAAGTAAGTTATTTTTCTTAACTAAATATAGTCTATATAAGAAGATAAACACTAAATGGTTTATTATAGTCAACATTCTTCTTATGATAGCTATTATTGCTATTGCTAATATTGATCGAGTTGTTACATACTTTGGTGGCGATTTTGATAAACCAATAACTATTGGAGTGATCGATAAGACTAATAGTGCGTATCTTATCTTAGAAAACGAACTAGATAAGTATAAAGATCAAGTGCCAAGTATAACTAATTATAAAGTAAAACAATATAATCCTACTGATGAAAAAAAGGTAACTGATGAATTAAAGGATACTAAGAATATATTAGTTATTATTGAAGAAGAACCAAATAATTATATAAAAGCTAAGATTATAGCTAATCGTTTTAATGATCAAATTTTATATCAGATTGTAAGTGCCTCACTAAAGAATACTAAACTTAATATAGCATTATCGAAAACGGATATACCAATGAGTGAATTAAATAAAATATATGGCCCTATAAATATCGAGCAAGTAGCATTAAGTGATAAAAAAGTTAATAGTATGGATGTTATTATGGGGACAGTATTTCCTACTTTAATTCTACCATTCTTTATGTTAGTTATCTTTGTTATTCAAATGGTAGGATTAGAAATAAATGAGGAAAAAAGTACTAAGAGTATGGAAATAATCATTTCTAATGTATCACCACAAGTACATTTCTTCTCTAAGATTATTGCTGCTAATACTTTTGTTATTATGCAAGCTTTGTTACTTGTTATCTATGGTTTAATAGGATATGGTATTAGAATATTTTCTGGTATGAGCAGTTTAACAGGTAGTATTGGAACTGATATTAAACAATATTGGGATCAAATAGTAGCAACCGGTATTATGGAACAATTAATATACGTTATTCCTTTAACAATTATTCTATTTATATTAAGTTTCTTACTATATTCATTAATTGCTGGTATCTTTGCATCTATTACTGTTAATATTGAGGATTATCAACAAATTCAAACACCAGTAATGATATTATTAGTAGTCGGTTATTATTTATCGATGTTAGCAGGAGCTTTTGAAGGATCATCACTTATTAGAATAGCATCATATTTCCCATTCTTCTCGGCTTTGCTATCACCAGCCTTATTAATTTTAAATCAGATTACCATCTTTGATGTTATCATATCGACCTTAATATTATTAGGTGCTAACTTCTTATTAATAAAGTATGGAATTAAGATTTATAAGGTAGGCATCTTAAATTATTCATCAGAAAGATTATGGGGACGTTTCTCATCAGCGGTTAAGAATAGAAATAAAATTTAATAATGAGGATTAATGAACAATCAAAAAGAATGTTGCTATAATAAAATAGAATAATGTTAAAAAAAGTGTTTTATTGACAAATATATAAGTGTATAGTAGTCTTAAAAAGAATTGCTAATAATTAAATATCTTTGATATAATATAAAGTGATCCCGCGAGGATGGCGGAATTGGTAGACGCACACGTTTGAGGGGCGTGTAGTGAATAACTGTGGGGGTTCAAGTCCCCCTCTTCGCACCACTTTATAAAGGAGTAATGAATATGGAAAGAACTTATATAATGATTAAACCAGATGGGTATAAGAGAAAATTAATGGGTAGAATTATTAGTAGGATAGAGGATAAGGGTTTTAATATTACTAATATTAAAATGATGCAATTAGATGAAAGAATATTGCGAGAACATTATAGTCATCTAATTGATCATCCAGCTTTTCCGGATATCGTGTCTTTTATGACATCAGGACCTGTCATTGGTATGATAGTTGAAGGTGAGGGGGCTATAGCAGGTATGCGTAAATTAATTGGCCCTACTAAATGGGAAGAATCTTTACCTGGAACTATTAGAGGAGATTTTGCTACTAGTACTGGTGAAAACTTAATACATGGATCTGATTCAGTTGAAAATGCTGAAATTGAAATAAAACGTTTTTTTGGTTAAAAATGCTACTAAAAATTAAAATAAAGTGATAAAATATAATAACTTGAGGTGAGAACATGGATTATATATACAACGATAATAAATATATGGAAATAGTACAACATATCTTAGCTGATAAACATTTTAATAAGATATGTGATCAAAGCCATCATGGTTGCAGTCGAATGGACCATTCTTTAAGAGTGTCTTACTTGTCATATCGCATATCACGTTTATTAGGTTTTGATTATGAAGAAACAGCACGCGCAGGTTTATTACATGATTTCTTTTTATTAGATAATGATACTCCATTAGAAAAAATAATTAGATATAATTTTATTCACGCTAAAGTAGCTGTTGTTAATGCTTCAAAATATTTTGATCTAACTGATCGGGAAGCAGATATTATTGAAACACACATGTTTCCTTTAAATCTTACACCTCCAAAGTATATAGAAGGTTGGGTAGTATCGACAGTTGATAAAACAGTAGCTCTATTTGAACATCTATTTGCTTTGAGGACTAAACTTAGATTTGCCACTAACTTATTTGCTATATTCTTAATTAAATTTTTAAGATAATATAGCTTTTTTACGTCCTCGTAGCTCAGTAGGATAGAGCAATAGCCTCCTAAGCTGTAGGTCGGAGGTTCGATTCCTCTCGGGGACGCCATTTTTTTGGACATGTTCAAGCCGGGTTAGTCTAGTGGTAAAACAGTGCAATGGTAATGCACTGTCGCGAGTTCGATTCTCGCACCCGGCACCAGTTAAAAATAAATCCTTATAGTATAAGGATTTTTATATTTTTATTAAAAAAAGTAGAAAAATGTCTAAAAAAAAGATAAAAAAAGTGATATGATATAGATACACATATCATCATAAAAAGAAGTGTCAAACAGACCGAACAATTGTTTGACTTGTTAATTTTTTGATGGTATAATTAATCACAATAGGGGAGAAAAAAACAAGGCAGATGGAGGAGAATATTGATTTATGTTAGAGAAAGTTGTTAAGAGAGATGGATCGGTTCAAGACTTTAATAAGGAGAAGATTGCAGTTGCAATTTATAAAGCAATTATTAGTACTAGAAAAGATTTAAGTGAAGAAAAAGCTCATGAAATGAGCGAATTTGCAGCTTCAATTGTTACGTTTAAACTTACTGAACAGAATAATTCAACTATTCATTTGGAAGAAATTCAAAATGCTGTTGAAGAAACTTTAATGTTATTAGGCATGACTGATGTAGCACGAAGTTATGTTAGATATCGTTATCAACGTGAGATGATGAGAAATGATAAAGCAGCAGCTTTAAGTGTTGAAAAGATGATGAGCAATTATATTAAACAAGAAGACTGGTTAGTTAAAGAAAATGCTAATATGGATTATTCTCTTCAAGGTTTAAATAACTATATTGTTACTGATGTTACAAAAAACTTTTGGTTAAATCATGTTTTTTCAGAAGAACAAAGAAAAGCCCATGAAGATGGTAGTATTCATATTCATGATTTAGGTGTATTAGCAACTTATTGTTGTGGTTGGGATTTAGAAGCTTTATTATTAAAAGGTTTTACTGGAGTAAAAAATAAAATTCAAAGTAAACCAGCTAAACACCTTAAGACAGCTTTAGGTCAATTAGTTAATTTCTTTTATACTTTACAAGGAGAAGCAGCTGGAGCTCAAGCTATATCAAGTTTTGATACTTATCTGGCACCTTTTATTAAATATGATAAATTATCATATAAAGAAGTTAAACAAGCTATTCAAGAGTTTGTCTTTAATCTTAACGTACCTACTAGAGTGGGTTTTCAAACTCCGTTTGTTAACTTGACTATGGATTTAACTGTATCACCATTATTAAAAGATAAACCAGTTATTATTGGTGGTAAATATATGAAAGAAACATATTCAGAATTTCAAAAAGAAATGGATATGATCAATAAAGCCTTCTGTGAAGTAATGGTGGAAGGTGATGCTAGTGGTAGAACTTTTACTTTTCCAATTCCTACTTATAACATTACCAAAGACTTTAATTGGGATAGTGAAGTGGCTAACGATATTATGGCTATGACTAGTAAATATGGTATACCTTATTTTGCTAACTTTGTTAATAGTGATTTACAACCAGAAGATGCTAGGAGTATGTGCCTTTTCCCAGACGAAACTATTTTAATTAAAAAAGATAACGAGATACAAAAATATACTATTGAAGATGTCTTTAATTTTTTTAAAGGTGAAAAATTAGATGATCAATGGTATCAATGTAATGATAATATTAAAGCTATGTCTCTTAATCCCAAAACAGGTAAATTAGAGTGGGTTAGTATTAAAAAGTTTATTGAAATTTATGATAATAAAATTATTAACATAACCACTAAAGATGGTAAACTAATGAGAGTATCTAAAAATCATCTTGTAGCGGTTTATAATAAAGAGGGAATTGTTACTAAAAAAGCTAGTGATCTTACGGATAAAGATTTTCTTCTTGTTCTAAAAGATGGATCAGATATTTTGAACGACAAGAGCGATTTAAATATTGATTTAGATTTAGCGTGGTTTATGGGATTATTTGTGGCTGATGGTAATTATTTATATGATAGCCGATATAAGAATGAAAATAGAATACGCGGTATTCAGATCACCTTTAACAAACAAGATGAAGCATTAATTGAAAAAACAAAACAGATTTTAAAGAAATTAATAGATTATGATATGAAATTTATTGTTGATCCTAGATATGAAAATTCACTTCGTGGTTATATTTATAAAACTGAATGGGCAAGTGATTTGTTTAATAATAAAAATTTAAATAAGTATAGTCAACTTCCTAAATGGTTGTGGTCAGCTAATATTGAAATAATAAAATCATTTTTAGATGGCTTCTTTGCTGGTGATGGCTATGAAGTAGGCAAAGAAATACATATTAATGATATATCATTGGCTGAAGAAATTAATTTATTATTACAATTAATTGGTATTAGTACTACTTATCGAATAGCTGATCACTCACAAGTTATTAGATTACAACATGTATTAGGAAGAGGTGCTAATGGTAATAAAATTATTAAAGATAGTTTACACAATTTAATACCAGAGTTTCTATTAGATAAAAAAAATATAAAGAATGAAGATAAAAGTATTATATATCAATCCTATGGTAATAGAATGGTTGGTTTATCTACTGTTGATAGATGGAACTTAGAAAATGATAAAATAAAATGGCTAAGAGAAGCTGATTTTGCAATAGTAGAAGTAGCTAATATTATTGAAGATAAATTGGATTATAAACAAGTCTTTTATGATATTGAATTAGAAAAAAATCATTATTTTATACATTCTAATGGTAATATTTCACATAATTGCTGCAGACTTCGTTTAGATAATAGAGAACTAAGAAAAAGAGGAGGAGGTTTATTTGGAGCTAATCCTCTAACGGGTAGTATAGGTGTAGTTACTATTAATTTACCAAGATTAGGTTATCTATATAAAGATGAAAAAGAATTTAAAGAACAATTAAAGAAACTAATGGATATGGCTAGAAGTGTCTTGGAAGTTAGAAGAAAATTAATTGAGAAAAATACCCATGAAGGTTTGTATCCATATAGTAGATTCTATTTAAGTGATATTTATGAACGTTTTGGAGAGTATTGGAAGAATCATTTTAATACCATTGGTATTGTTGGGATGAATGAATGTATTAGAAATTTCTTTGATGATAAAGAAGATATTACTACTAAGAAGGGACAAAAATTTGCTAATAATATTTTAGATTTTATGCGCGAAAAAATTCAAGATTATCAAGAAGATGGTGATTTATATAATCTTGAAGCTACACCTGCTGAGGGAACGGCCTATCGTGTTGCTAAAAAAGACAAAGAACAATTTCCAGATATTATAACTGCTGGTAACGAAGAACCATACTATACTAATAGTTCACAATTACCAGTTAACTATACTACTGATTTATTTGAAGTATTAAAATTACAAGATTCATTACAAACTAAATATACTGGAGGAACAGTACTACATGCTTATTTAGGAGAACAAATAAAAGATCCTAATGTTACTAAAGAACTAATTAAAAATATTTTTGATAAATATGAATTACCATATCTATCAATCACTCCAACTTTCTCAGTATGTGATGAACATGGATATATATCAGGGGAACATTTTAAGTGTCCAGTGTGTAAGAAAGATACGGAAGTATGGACTAGAGTAGTTGGTTATTATCGCCCTATTCAAGCATATAATAAAGGTAAATTTGCTGAATATAATGATCGAGTCGAATATGTAGTAGAGAAGTGATAAGATGATATATGGAATAAATGCTTGTTCATTAATTGATTATCCAGGTAAAGTATCGTTTGTCTTATTCTTAGGAGGATGTAATTTTAAATGCCCCTTTTGTCATAATAGAGATATAGTTCAAAAACGCCCCGATATTTATCAAGAAGAAAATATCTTAGATATGTTAAAAGAACGTTTAGGATTTCTTAATGCTGTTACTATTACTGGAGGAGAACCTACTATCTATGGTGAACGATTAATTGCTTTAATAAACAAAATAAAAGAGTTAGGATATAAAATAAAATTAGATACTAATGGATCTAATCCCGATCTTATTAAAGAATTAATCGATAATAAACTAATTGATTTTATAGCTATGGATATTAAAAACACTTTTGATAAATATGGTGAGACAGTAGGGGTAAAAGTAAATATTGATAAGATCAAAGAAAGTATTAAATTAATCGAAGATAGCGATATAGATTATGAATTTAGAACTACTATTAATAAAGAAATGCATCCAGAAGAAGCTATTTTAGAAATAACATCTTATGTTAGTGATAATAGTAAGTTAGTATTACAGACCTATAAATATACTAAAGAACAATTATATAATATAGAATATACACCATATTCTGATCAAGAATTAGAGGAATTTAAACATAAATATAATGTTAATATTAGATAAAAACAGACTTAAGTCTGTTTTTTTAGTCGTAAATGAAGAAGCTCTTTAATAAAATAGTTATAGTATAGGAGATAAAATGGTTATAACAAGTGAGAAGTTATTATTTGCTTTTGGGTTAGCAACTCTAGCTGGATTATCAACTGGTATTGGTAGTATAATAGCTTTCTATTTTAAAAGAACAGATAAGACTTTTTTATGTGGTGTTTTAGGGTTTTCAGCAGGTATTATGATCTATTTATCGATGATTGAAATATTTATGGAAGCTAGAGGTTATTTAGAAATGACTTATGGTTTAGCTAATGGATATATGGTAACTACTTTAGCTTTCTTTTGGGGTATAATCATAGTTGCTATCATCGATAAATGTATCCCTGATATAAAGAGTATGAAAGTATCTAAATCGGATGATAAAGTATTACTTAGAATGGGGTTGTTTTCAGCTATAGCGTTAGCTATACATAATTTTCCTGAAGGTATAGCTACTTTTACTGGAACAATGCAAGATCCTATTTTGGGTCTAAGTATTACTTTAGCTATAATGATTCATAATATACCTGAAGGTATAGCTGTTTCTACACCTATCTATTATGCTACTGGTAGTAGAGGTAAAGCTTTCTTTTATTCCTTTTTATCAGGATTATCAGAACCATTAGGAGCTCTACTGGGTTATTTCTTTTTATTAAGATATTTTACTGATTCTATTTTTGGTATTGTACTAGCAGCCGTAGCCGGTATTATGGTCTATATATCGTTAGATGAATTATTACCAACAGCTGAACAATATGGTGAACATCGGGTAGTTATCTATGGTTTAGTATCAGGTATGGCCGTTATGGCTTTAAGTCTCTTTTTATTTATGTAATCGCATAAAAACAATTTACATTGCATATTACTAATTAGTGTGATATAATCACTTTAGTCGAAAGACAATGGAATTTACGTTCTAAACCAAAGATCCTTAATTATAAAAGGAAAAGTTTAAGAATTGAGAAATGTCCAGAAATTATAATTAAGGAGGGATTAAGATGGAAGATAAGACTTTAAAATGTCAAGATTGTGGTGCAGATTTCGTTTTTACAGCTGGTGAACAAGAATTTTATGCTGAAAAAGGTTTCAATAATGAACCTAAAAGATGTAAAGAATGTCGCGATAAGAAAAAAGCTGAAAGAAGAAATTTCCGCCATGAAGAAAGAAATTTTGAATAATAATTAGAAAAGAACTTTTAAGTTCTTTTTTAGTTTACATTAAAAAGTATAGGGCGTTGCAAATGAAGTGTGGTTATACTATAATTAAGGTATAGGAGTGAATATATATGCATAATGAAGATATAATAAGAAAGAAAGCGCAAGCGATAATTGATCAACCTAAAAAAGGACATAAAAGATATAAGGTTGTTAATAAAAGAAAACTTATTGGAGTAGTTGCAAGTGCTTTAGCTATAGTATTAGTTACTTCATTAGGAGCTGCACAATATGTTGCTAAGATGGCGTTAAATAAAGTTGTTGATATGTTTAGTAGAGCATATGCAGTCGAGATGCAAGATTTAGAAAGGCCCTCAGTAGTAACATCAACTCAAGAAGATAAAGAGAAAGCTACCTTAATTGAAGAACAAGATTTATATAGTTCTGATACACTAAATAAATTATTAGATAATATTGACGATGAGTATGAGAAATTAGAAGAAATTATGAATACTAAGCCAACTAATAGTGAAGAAGATAGAGAGCGACGAATAGAAATAAAAGCGAAATATGAAAATATGGATGAAAATTTTGGTAATTTAGATTATACTAATGTTTCTGAAGAACAACGTTTAGGGGTGTCAGTTATTTTATATCAACTATATGGCCAAATAATTAATTCAGAAAGAATAGAAAAGGAACAAACGTTAATGACGTTAGATCCAAATAGTGATAATTATAAACAATTGACTGAAGATATAAATAATCTAAAAAATAAAAAAGCAACTATTTCTGAATATGGTAAAGCAGTTATCTCGCTTCAAGTAGAACAAGAGATGAATAAAGGAAAGGGTAAATAAAATGGAACCAGTAGAAAAAAATGAAGTATTAACCCTAGATAATGGTAAGGAATATTATGTTATCGATATTATTAATGATGAAGGTAAGAAATATATATTCTTAAGTACTGATGAGAAAGAAAATGATGTTATACTTGGTGAAGAAATAATTGAGAATGGTGAAGTATATATCGAAACAGTAGATGATCCTGAAATAATTAAAAAGATAATGACTAAGATAGTAGATAATAATGAAAATGAATAAATAAAAAACTAGCACTCACTCTTGACGAGTGCTAGTTTTTTATTTATAATATTAGTGTTTGTATTTATTTAATTAATAGGATTAAACTATTAAAGGAGGAATAACTATGAATAATGAATATAATCCATATCAAGAAAACTTAGAGAATGTTTTAGAAAAGTATGGAAGAGATATTGTTAAAAGTGTTAAAGAGGGTAAGATTGATCCAGTTATTGGTAGGGATGAAGAAATTCGTAGTATTACGCGTATCTTATCACGTAAAACAAAGAATAATCCTGTTTTAATAGGTGAACCTGGGGTTGGTAAAACAGCTATTGTCGAAGGCTTAGCAGAACGTATTGTTAAAGGTGATGTTCCTAATAGTTTAAAAGATAAAATAATATGGGAATTAGATATGGGAGCATTAATTGCTGGAGCTAAATATCGAGGAGAGTTTGAGGAAAGATTAAAAGCCGTATTAAAAGAAATAAAGAAGAGTGAAGGACAAATTATATTATTTATTGATGAAATTCATATGATAGTAGGTGCTGGTAAATTAGAAGGAGCAATGGATGCTGGTAATATGTTAAAACCAATGTTAGCTAGAGGAGAAATTCATTGCATTGGGGCTACTACTTTAAATGAATATCGTAAATATATTGAAAGTGATGGAGCTTTAGAAAGAAGATTTCAAAAAGTATTAGTTACTGAACCAACTGTTTTAGATACGATTACTATTCTTAGAGGATTAAAAGAACGTTTTGAAGTTCATCATGGTGTTACTATTTCTGATAAAGCAATAGTAGCAGCTGTTAATTTATCTAATCGCTATATTACGGATCGTTTTCTACCTGATAAAGCGATTGATTTGATTGATGAAGCGTGTGCAGCTATTAAAGTACAGATTGATTCAGTACCAGTCGAATTAGATACTTTAACTAGAAAGATAATGCAATTAGAAATTGAAATGGCAGCTTTAAAGAAAGAAAAAGATGACTTAAGTAAAAAAAGATTAGAAGATATAAAAGTAGAAGTTAATAAATTAAAAGAAAAAGAACAAAAATTAAGAAATGAATGGGAAGAAGAAAAGAAATTAAGTCAAGATATTAATAAGAAGAAACAAGAATTAGAAGAAGCTAAATTTAAATTAGCAACAGCTGAAAATAATTATGATTTAGAAACAGCTGCTAGACTTCGTCATGGTGATATACCTAAATTAGAAAAAGAAATTAATTTATTAAAAGAAAAGGATACTAAAAGATTATTAAGTGATACTGTTACTGAAGAAAGTGTAGCACAAATTATATCAAGATGGACTAATATTCCTATTACTAAATTAGTTGAAGGGGAAAAGGAAAAACTATTAACATTAGAAGAAAATATGAAGCAAAGAGTAATTGGTCAAGATGAAGCAATAAAGTTAGTCAGTGAAGCTATAATGAGGGCTAGAGCTGGTATTAAAGACCCTAATAGACCTATTGGTTCATTTATCTTTTTAGGTCCTACTGGAGTAGGTAAAACAGAAGTAGCTAGAACTTTAGCATATCAATTATTTGATGATGAAAGACATATGATTAGAATTGATATGAGTGAATATATGGAAAGTCATAGTGTATCTAGATTAATTGGTTCTCCTCCTGGATATGTTGGATATGATGAAGGAGGGCAATTAACTGAAGCAGTAAGAAGAAATCCTTTTAGTATTATCTTATTTGACGAAATAGAAAAAGCTCATCCTGATATTTTTAATATCTTATTACAAATATTAGATGATGGACGAATTACTGATGCTCATGGACGTACAGTAGATTTTAAAAATACTATTATTATTATGACTTCAAATATTGGTAGTGAACATATTTTAAATAATGATAAAAATAGTGATGACTTAATTATGACACAACTAAGAAGTATTTTTAGACCAGAATTTTTAAATCGAATTGATGACATAATTATCTTTAAAGCCTTAACTAAAGAAACAGTTAAAAAGATTATCGATAAATTAATCGATGATCTAGAAAAAAGATTAAGCGATAAGAACTTAAAAATAGAAGTATCTTTACAAGCTAAAGCTTTAATATTAGAACGAGGATATGATAGTAATTATGGAGCTAGACCATTAAAAAGATTTATTAGTAGAAATTTAGAAACTTTAATTGCTAAACAAATAGTTAATGGTAATGTAAAGTATGGTGATACTTTACATATTGATGTTAAAGATGATAAGTTAATTTTAAAATAAGAAAGGATATCCTTTCTTATTTTATGTTTATTGACAAACAAATAGGGTAATGCTATGATAAATTTATTATATGATGTAAGGGAGATATAATATGAAATATCATTTCATCGGTATTAAAGGATCAGGTATGAGTCCACTCGCTCAAATTATGAAAGGTTTAGGATATGACGTTCAAGGTTCAGATAAAACTGATTACTTTTTTACCCAAAAAGAATTGGAAAGAATGAATATTGGGATGTTACCTTTTGATCCTAATAATATAACTAAGGATATGGAAGTAATTATTGGTAATTCCTTTGGTGATAATCATCCAGAAGTAATTAGAGCTAAAGAATTAGGAGTTAAAACTCATCGTTATTATGATGTTTTAGGAGATCTTACGAGGAAATATAAATCAATTGCTATTAGTGGTTGTCATGGTAAAACTACTACTACTGGTCTAATGGCCCATGTATTTGATAATACTGTTAAAGCTAATTATTTAATAGGTGATGGTACTGGTTATGCTGATAAGAATAATGATTATTTTATATTAGAAGCTTGTGAATACCAACGTAACTTTCTTCATTATTATCCTACTTATACTATTATTACTAATATTGATTTAGATCATGTAGATTATTATAAAGATATTGCTGATATTAAAGATGCTTTTCAATCATTAGTTAATCAAACTAGTGATTTAGTGATAGCGTGTGGTGATAATCAGTATGTTAGAGAATTAAAATATAAGAAGGTAATGTTCTATGGTTTTAATAGTGATAATGATATTATAGCTAAGAATATTGAATTTACACCACAAGGATCTAGTTTTGATGTTGAAATAAATAAAGAATATTTTGGTCATTTTAATTTACCACTCTTTGGTCAACATATGATTCTTAATGCCTTAGCTGTTATTGGAATAGCTCATTATGAAGGAATAAAACAAGAAGATATAGCTCAATATATAGCTACCTTTAAAGGAGTCCAAAGGCGCTTTAGTGAAAAGATAATCGGTGATATTATTACCATCGATGACTATGCTCATCATCCAGCCGAAGTAAAAGCAACAATGCAAGCAGCTCGTCAAAAATATCCCGATAAGAAATTAATAGTAGTCTTTAAAGGGCATACTTATTCGAGAGTAAAAGAATTATGGGATGGCTTTATTGAAGCCTTAAGTACAGCAGATGAAGCTTATATTGGTGATATCTACTGTCGTACTCATACCGAAAAAGATTTCCCAGGTATTAGTGGTAGGGATATGGCTAAACAATTACCAAATGGCCATTATATTGATGAAGATAGTATCGATCAATTATTACAATATCAAAATGCTGTAATCTTATTTATGAGTGCTGCTGATATTACCAAGATGAAAGAAAAGTATGAACAGTTACTTAAAGATAAATTAATAACAGTATAAAAAATAGAAGGTTTACTTCTATTTTTTTTATTTGTGATTATAAATTAATAGGGGGTTGATTTATGAAATATTATTTCATTGGTATAAAAGGGGCAGGCATGAGTGCTTTAGCTACTATTCTATATGATTTAGGTAATGAGATAGTAGGTTATGATGATGATAATAAATATAAATATACAGAAGAAGCTTTAAGACAAAGAAATATACCAATATATTTTGATCAAAGTTATGATATAAGAGATTATATTGTTATATATAGTCCAGCTTTTAAAATAGAACATCCAGAACTAGTTAGAGCTAGAGAATTAGGTCTTAAATGTTTACAATATAATAAAATGTTAGGGGAATTAACTAAAATACACGATACTATTGCTATTTGTGGTTGTCATGGTAAGACTACTACAACAGCATTATTATCTTATGTCTTAACTAATATGGTTGGTACTAATTATCTAATAGGTGATGGTACTGGTTATGCTAATAAAGATAATCAATATTTTGTTATTGAAGCTTGTGAATATCGTCGTCATTTTTTAGATTATTATCCTAAATATACTATTATTACTAATATTGAATTAGATCATGTTGATTATTATAAAGATTTAGATGATATTAAAGAAGCTTATCAAACATTTGCTAATCAAACTAAAGATTTAATAATAGCGTGTGGTGATGATCAAAATATTAGGGATTTAAGTATTAATAGACAAGTTATCTATTATGGTTTTAATGATAATAATGATGTTACAGCTAGAAATATAGCATTAACTGAAAAAGGTTCTGCTTTTGATTTATATATTCATAATAAATATATTGATCATTTTAATATTACCTTATATGGAAGGCATATGATTTTAAATACTTTAGGGGTTATTACTTTAACCTATATTGAAGATTTAGATTTAAAAGAAGTAAAAGAATACCTTAAAACATTCATGGGTGCTAAAAGAAGATTTAAAGAAAAAAAGATAGGTAATAATATTACTATTGATGATTATGCGCATCATGCTACTGAGATAAGAGTAACTATCGAAAGTGCTAGACAAAAGTATTCTGATAAAGAAATAGTAGCTATCTATTTACCCAATACTTATTCGAGGACTAAATTATTCTATCAAGAAGAAGCTAATGCTTTAAATAAAGCTGATAAAGTTTATGTTATGGATATACTAGCTGATCGAGAAAAGCAAGAAGATTGGCCTAACATATCATCTAAATTAATTATTGATAAATTAAATAATGGTGAATCAATAAATATTAAACAAGTAGATAAATTATTAAAACATAATAATAGTGTCTTAATATTTATGAGTTGTACATCTATTTATAGGTTACAGGAAGAATATGAACGTCGAATTAATGAAAAATAATAAAAAAATCCTATATTTAAGGATTTTTTTATTTAAAGAACATGATATAATTATAAAAGGTGAGGAATATTATGGAAGCAAAATTAATGAACTTATGTTTAATAGAAAATGATAAGGGAGAAGTATTAGTTCAAGTAAGAATAAAACGATGGACTGGTATAGCTTTTCCAGGTGGTAAAATTGAACCATGTGAAAGTATAGTTGAATCAACTAAAAGAGAAGTAAAAGAAGAAACAGGATTAGCAATAACTGATTTAAAATTATGTGGTATTAAAACATGGTTTGATATTGATGAAAAGATTACTAATGTTGTCTTTTGTTTTAGAACCAATAATTATAAAGGAAAATTAATTGAAGAATGTGAAGAGGGGAAACATTATTGGGTTAAAAAAGATGATGTTAGAAATTTAGAAATGGCTGATACTTTTGAAGCTACTTTAGATTTATATGATACTGATATGACTGAAATATTATGGCGTAAAGCTAATGATGTTTGGGAAGAAATTAGATATTAATGGAGGGATCTAATATGGATCTAGAAATTTTTAATGCGATAGATGAAGAAAAAAAGAGACAACAAAATAATATTGAATTAATTGCATCAGAAAATTTTGTCTCAGAAGAAGTATTAAAAGCTCAAGGTAGTATTTTAACTAATAAATATGCTGAAGGATATCCTGGTAAAAGATATTATGGTGGATGTCAATATGTTGATGTTGTAGAAACGTTAGCTATAGAAAGGGTTAAAAAATTATTTAATGCTAAGTATGCTAATGTCCAACCTCATTCTGGTTCACAAGCTAATATGGCTATCTTTAAAGCCTTATTAAAAGTTGGTGATAAAGTAATGGGGATGAATTTAAGTCATGGAGGACATTTAACTCATGGTCATCCTATTAATTTTAGTGGTAGTGAGTATGAAATAATAGCATATAGTGTTGATGATCAAACCGAGATGATCAATTATGATAAGTTAATAGAATTAGCTAAAAAAGAACATCCTAAGATGATTATTGCTGGTGCTAGTGCTTATTCTAGAGCTATTGACTTTAAGAAGTTTAGAGAAGCTGCTGATACTTGTGGAGCTTATTTAATGGTTGATATGGCCCATATAGCAGGTTTAGTAGCTACTAATTTACATCAAAATCCAATGGAGTATGCTGATGTTGTAACATCAACTACCCATAAAACCTTAAGAGGACCTAGAGGGGGAATAATCTTAACTAACAATGAAGAGATAGCTAAGAAGATAGATAAAACTATATTTCCTGGTATTCAAGGTGGCCCTTTAATGCATGTTATTGCTGCTAAAGCAGTAGCTTTCTATGAAGCGTTACTTCCTTCCTTTGTTATTTATCAACAACAAGTAATAGCTAATGCTAAAGTTCTAGCTAATACTTTACAAGAAGAAGGATTTAGAATTATTTCAGGAGGCACTGATAACCATTTAATGTTAGTAGATGTTAAAGGTAGTATCAATATGACTGGTAAAGATGCAGAACATATCTTAGATAGTATTAATGTAACATGTAATAAAAATACTATCCCTAATGATACTGAATCTCCTTTTATAACTAGTGGTATTAGGTTAGGAACTCCCGCTATGACTACTAGAGGTTTTAAAGAAGAAGAATTTATTAAAGTAGGAAAAATAATAGCTAAAGCTTTAAAGCATTATCAAGATCAAACTATTCTAGCAGAATTAAAGAAAGAAGTTTTAGAATTAACTAATCAATATCCACTCTACGATTAGAAGTAGGTGTAATATGAAGAAAGGGTTTACATTAATAGAATTATTAGCAGTTATAGTAGTATTAGCTATTATCTTAGTAATAGCTATTCCTAATGTTGTTAATATTATCAATAATTCTAGAACAGATGCTTATATAAGAAGTGGTGAAACGTTAGCAAATGCTGCTAGAACTTATTTAACCCAAAATGGTATTACCCTAGATGATGGTGGAAGTTTAACTGTAACTTATACCACCTTAAAAACAAATAATTTTATAGAACCGATAAAAGATATTAGTAATGGTAATGAATGTATTTATTCAAAAGTTTATATTACCAGAACAGGTAATAATTATTCATATAAAGCTGGTTTAGTGTGTGATAATTATATAGATATAGAAACTTTTGATCTATTAAATGCTATAGGTAATTTTGAAACAGATTCTAATAGTGATGGCTTAGCAGATGGATGGTTAAATAATTTAGGGAGTGGGAATCCAGGAACAATATCAACTTTAGCTCAAAAGGGCAAATACTCAGAAAAAATTACTTATACTAATTCAACAGGTAGTACAATATATCCAGGAGTAAAGTTATATAAACCAGTTACAGTAAATAATGTCTATTATTTATATACATATGCTAATATGACTAGTACTTATAATAGACCCCCTCTATTATTAATACACAGAAGAAATAGTAGTGGAGGAATAGTTACACAATTAAGTAAATGGGGTAGTGCTGATATAAAAGATCAATATCAATTCTTATCTATTTATGAGAATTTAATTGATCCATTAGTAGTAGAGTATGCCATACTTTGTATAACATCATTAGCACCTGGAGAATCTTGTGAATTTTATTGTGATAATTTAGTTTTTCTTAATCTAACAGCTATCTATGGAGCAGGTAATGAACCAAATAAAACAACAATGGATACTTTAATAAAAAAATTGAAGTAGGTGTAATATGAAGAAAGGGTTTACATTAATAGAATTATTAGCAGTTATAGTAGTATTAGCTATTATCTTAGTAATAGCTATTCCTAATGTTGTGAAGATTATTAATAATTCTAGAACAGATGCATACAAAAGAAGCGGTGAAATGTTAGCAAATGCTGCTAGAACTTACTTAACTCAGAATGGTATTACCTTAAATGATGGTGGAAGTTTAACTGTAACTTATACTACTTTAAAAACAAATAATTTTATAGAACCGATAAAAGATATTAGTAATGGTAATGAATGCACTTATTCAAAAGTTTATATTACTAGAACAGGTAATAATTATTCATATAAGGCTGGTTTAGTGTGTGATAATTATATAGATACTAGTACTTTTGATATGTATACTGATACTGGTAATTTTGAAAAGGATAGTAATAGTGATGGTATAGCAGATGATTGGACTGCTAATAGTTATGGTGTTAGTGTTGGTAGTATATCATCATTTGCTCAAAAAGGAAGTTATGCCCAGCAAATAACTTATACTAATACAACAGGCACTACTAACTGGCCAGGTATTATAAAATCAGTCCCAGTAAGTATTAATAATAAATATTATCTATATGGTTATGTCAGTATTGATAGTAATTATAGCTTGCCACCAAGTCTATATATTCATAGAGATAATAGTTCTCATGCTATGGTAAGTCAAATAAGTAGTGGTGCAGCTAGTGCTAGTATAAAAAATCAATATCAATTCTTATCAATTTATGATAGTTTTACTGATCCAGCTATTGTTGAATACTTAGTATTATGTATTACAACTAATAATCCTGGCCAGTCATCAAAGTTTAATTGTGATAATATTGGATTGTTAAATCTAACAGCTATCTATGGAGCAGGCAATGAACCAAGTAAAGCCACTATGGATGCGTTAATAAAGAAAATAAATTAAAGGAGAATATAGATGGATAAAATAATTAATGGTAAAGAAGTAGCTAAGATATTAAAAGAACAATTAAAAGAAGATCTCAAACAATTAGGTGGTATTCCTAAATTAGTAGTAATACAAGTAGGGGATCTACCAGCTAGTAATATATATATCCAAAATAAAGAAAAAGCTTGTAGAGAAATGGGTATCACTTTTGAATTAATTCATTATGATAATGATGTTGATAATAATACTTTGATTAATAAAATAAAAGAATTAAATAATGATTCTAATATTAATGGTATTTTAGTTCAATTACCATTACCTAATCATATTGATAGTAAAATAATTAATATGATAGATCCATTAAAAGATGTCGATGGGCTTACATCTATTAATATAGGTAAACTTATTAATAATGAAGATACTATTATTTCATGTACTCCTAAAGGAGTAATGAAATTATTAGAACATTATCATATTACTATTGAAGGTAAACATGTTGTTATAGTAGGTAGAAGCAATTTAGTAGGTAAACCATTAAGTTATTTATTTTTAAATAAAGATGCTACTGTAACCATATGTCATTCTAAAACTAAAGATTTAGCACAACATACTAGACAAGCTGACATATTAGTAGTAGCAGCAGGACATAAAGATTTAATTAATAAAGATATGATTAAAGAAGAAGCTATTCTTATCGATGTTGGTACTAATAGAGTAGATAATAAATTATATGGTGATATAAATTACGATGATGTTTATGATAAATGTTCATTAATTACACCAGTTCCTGGTGGAGTAGGACCTATGACGATTGTTATGTTATTAGATAATGTAATAGAATGTTATAGATTACAACATAAGTAAATTAATAAAATACTTGCTAAATATACAAAATTTTGATATTATTAATTTGCTTCTAATGGCGATGTAGCTCAGCTGGCTAGAGCGTTCGGTTCATACCCGAGAGGTCGTGGGTTCGATCCCCTCCATCGCTACCAAATTAATATTAAAAACTTAAGATGTAAATATCTTAAGTTTTTTTACATATTTTAACAAATTATAATAATAATTGTAATATAATTAATAATAGGAGGAGTAATATGAAGAAGAATATGCTCGTTTTATTTTGGGGTATTATTATAATTGCTGGAGGAATATTATATTATTATTTTATTAATAATAATGCTGTCTTTGAGAATAAAACTATAGATTTTACTAAAGCGACAGATAATTTTACTGATACTTTAAAAATAGGATATAAAAAGATACCAATAGAATATAAACAGACAACAGATCAAATAGGAAATATTAAAAAATTAGTTATTAATGGGAAAAAAGTCGCTGATGAACAATTCTATTGTGGAGGTCCTGCAACATTAACAACCTTAAAAGATAATATGGTAGTAAGTTATCATACTGGATGTGTAGTATATAATTATTCTTTAGTAATATATGATGCTAAAGGTAATGAAATAAAAAAGTTAGATATACTTGATAATAAAGGTATGAGATTAACAGAAATAATAAAACCATATAAAGTAGCTGATAATACTATTACTTATTATGGTAATAGAATAGGAGAAGCAACTGGAGGTTTAATCTTATCTGAAGATCAAACTAATTTTATTGATATATGTGATAGTAAAGCTCGTAGTAATAAAAAAGTAGGAGATAATGAATTAGTTAATGCTACATATAAAATAAAATATTTAGGTAATAATAAATATTCTACTCCTGAAATATTAACATCAACAACAGTGAAAGAATATGTAGAAAATAATTGTAAATAAAAAAGCCTTTTAAGGCTTTTTTATTTAATTTAATTAATAGTACCTCATATTTAATAATATAGAATAATAGAATTAAGTAAGGAGGATTATTATGGAAAAAGCTATCTTTCCTATGAAATATTTAAATATTAGTCAAGGGATAAATGGAGGATATTCTCATCTTGGTACTATGCAATTAGATTTATTAGGAAAAGGAACTGGTAATGATGATGTATTTGCACCTTATACTGGAGTAATTAAGAAAATATATCCTACAGCTAATAGTGTCTGGTTGGAAAGTATTAATCCAGTATTATATGCTGATGGCACTATTGATTATATGACGATGTTATTTTCTCATGCTAATGATATATCTAATTTATATGTGGGTAAAGTTATTAATCAAAAAGAAGTATTTTATCATGAAGGTACTAAAGGTAATGTTACTGGAGCTCATGTGCAGATTGATGTTGGTAAAGGTAAATTCACTGGTACAGGGTGGCATCAAAATGAATATGGTAATTGGATAATAAACAATGAAATAAATCCTACTAAAGCTTTATGGTTATTAGAAGATACTATTATCATTAATGATAAAGGATATGATTGGAAAATAACAGAAAGTGCTACTGTTGAAGAAGATACTACTTATATAGTTCAACCAGGAGATACCTTAATTAAAATAGCATCTAAATATAATATAGATTGGCATGATTTATATAATGCTAATATTAATATAATAGGTGATAATCCTAATGTTATTAGTGTGGGACAGGAGTTAACTATACCCGGTAATGATATATATTATACGGTAGTAGCGGGAGATACTTTATCTAAGATAGCTAGATTATATAATACAACATGGGAGAAGATATATAATGATAATAAAGATATTATTGGAAGTAATCCAAATAATATTCAAATAGGGCAGAGATTAATAATTAGGAAGTAATATAAAACCCATCTATAAATAGATGAGTTTTTATTATAGGATAATGTTATAATTAAATTAATATATATTTAGGAAAAAATTATAATAAAATCATAGAGCTTTTTGTATAAAAATGATATAATATTTATATAAAATGGGGAAGTGGTAAAATGAACAAAAGACAATTTGGTCAATATTTTACTAAAAAGAATTTGTGGCTTAAAAAACAAATAAAAAATTTTATTCAAGAATCAAATTGTAAAATTGCGTATGATCCTTTTGCTGGTGATGGTGACTTGTTACGAGTATCTAATGAGTATGGAATAAAAAAAGTAGAAGGATTAGATATTGACCCAAATTTATCTTGGAAAATAAATGATAGCTTAGAAAAAATCCCTCATATTGATAATGCTATAATTATAACCAATCCACCATACTTGACCAAGTATAGTGCGAAACGAAAAAAGATGGATAAAACGATATTTAAATATTTTAAACATCATACAGATTTATATCAGTTGGCCATTGATAAGATACTTGAGGTACAGGATTTTGCAGTTATAATTGTTCCGGAAACATATATAAACAGTTCATTTTTCAAAAGACATTTAGCTAGAGTACATACTATAACTATTTTAACTGAAAATCCATTTAATGATACTGAAAACCCAGTATGTGTTGTATGCTTTGATAATATTTATAAGAATCCACCGATGATTAATGTATATATTGACGAAGTTTTTATAAATAATTATTCTTATTTTGAAAGTTTAAAACTAACACCTAAGAAAAATGTAAAAATTAGATTTAATGATAAAAATGGTAAGATGGCATTAAGGGCTGTAGATATGCCGGATCCAAGAAAAAAAATAGAATTTTTAAAAGTTGATGAATTAAAATATGATATAAAAAGAATAAAAGAAAGTTCCAGATTAGTTACGATTATTGAACTCGATTGTAAAGGCATAGAATTGAAAAAATTAATTTCTGAGTGTAATAGAATATTAAATGAATACAGAAAAAAGACAAAAGATATAACTCTTTCACCATTTAAGGGCAATAATAAAAATGGTGAAAGAAGGAGAAGATTAGATTATAAAACCGCGCGTAGTTTAATAGAAATTGCAATATATAATTTGAAGGGGGATAAAGTAAATGCTTAATAATATAAAATTATTTGAAGAATGTATTTTAAAGAAATCATCATATATTGATCCAATAAATAGAAAAATATTTGGTCAAAATGTAATACCGATGAAGAAAAATGAACATAATGATATATTATTTGCTAATACAAAGTTAATAGAATATTTAACTGAGTATAATAACTTAAACATCTCTGGTGATACAAGCCAAAATTCTAAACTTATTTCATTAATTAAAAAATGTTTGCAAACACCTGGGATGAATTTATCACCGTTTTCACAATATCTAATGGTTCATGATTTAACTCATGATATATATATAAATAATTTAACCGAAGATGAGCAAAAATATATTATTGACTGTTATTTAGAGGATAGACATCAAATGTATCTAAATCATGATTATTCAGAAATTATATTTCAAGTTATAACTGATAGTCATAGCCACAAAAGAAAAAGCAAGTTTGGTATCGAAAAGATTAGAACTATAATGGAAAAAAGGAATTTTGAACATTATAATAATGCTAAAGATAAAAATTATTATTATATTTTTCCTGATAAAGGAGATAGCAAACTATTTTTTGAAATATTAAAAAATGAAAACATAAGGTTTGAATTTGCTTCAACTAAACAAGGAAAAATGCCTGATGCATTAATTAAAATTAAAGATAAAATTGTTATTGTTGAACATAAGAATATAAAATCAACAGGTGGAGGTCAAGATAAACAAATTGCTGAGATAATAGATTTTATTAAGAACGGTGAGCGCGGAATTTATTATGTTTCATATCTAGATGGCGTAATATTTAATAGTTTTGATACACCATCTGAAAATAATAAATTGTTTAGAATGGTGGAAAATATAAAAGGATATTTAGAAGAAAACCCATATAATTATTTTGTTAATACATATGGCTTTGAGAAATTAACTGATTATTTGATTAATAATTAGTTTTTTCTTTACACACATCAATATAAAAACCACTTGTATAAGTGGTTTTTTATGTTATAATTGGTGATGTGTTATGTTAGTAAGGAGGTATATTATGCCACTTTCTAAAAAGATAGTTGATTATGAAAATAAATATTTAAATATATGTTTAAAAGAGATTAATAAACAGATAAAAGAACTAAGTGAAGGATTAGAAGTAGAAGAAGTAAATATAACTGAATTTAGGAAATTTATATGGGAGAATAAAGGATCTATGGATCCGGTGGAAATAAGAAGTAATTTAATGTCATCGGAACTAGATTTTTATTTTTTTACTAAGAAAGCTGATTATTTAAAGAAGTTATATCGTATTAAAGGCAGTCCTTATTTTGGTAGAATTGATTTTAAAGAAGATAATAGTAATGATAGGGTTATCTATATAGGTATTACTCATCTATTAAAAGATAATAAGAATTTAATATATGACTGGAGAGCTCCGATATCTAGTTTATTTTATGATTATGAATTGGGTAGAGCTTCTTATATAGCACCAGAAGGTATTGTTAAAGGATTATTAACTAAAAAGAGACAATATAAGATTAAAGATGGTAAGATTATTAATATTTTTGATAATGATGTTAATGTAACTGATGAATTTTTACAAGAAGTATTAACTAATACTTCTAGTGATAAGATGAAGAATATTGTTAATACTATTCAGAAAGAACAAAATAAAGTAATTAGAAATACTGATAGTAAGAACTTAATTGTACAAGGTATAGCAGGTTCTGGTAAAACATCAGTAGCTTTACATCGCATAGCATTTCTTCTTTATAAATTAGAAAACTTATCAGCTAATAATGTATTAATCTTTTCTCCTAATAATATCTTTAGTGAATATATATCTAATGTTTTACCTGAATTAGGTGAAGCTAATGCTTTAGAGACTACTTTTAGTGACTTTGCTATTAAATATATTACTAAATATAATAAGATAGAAAGTTTTACTTCATTTATTGAAAGATATTATACTGGTATTAATATTAATAAAGATTTAATTACTTATAAGATGTCTGATGAGATGATTAAAGTCATAGATAAATATGTTGATAATTTAATTAAGAAGGCTAAATTTATGACTAATATTAAAATAGATATTATGGAATACAGTAAAGAAGAATTAAATAATTTATTTCATCATCGATATAATAAAATGACTTTATATGAAAGAATAGAATTAATAGCAGAACATATTTGTAATGTAGAAAATAAAAAATATGGCAAGTATGGAAGAACTATTATAAATAGATTATGGAATAGTTTAAATATTGATAAAGATTTAAAAGTATTATTTAAAGAGTTATTTAAGTCAAAAATATTTATTAATAGTTATGGTATATTAAGTGATAAAGAAATAAATAGTTTTGTCAATAGAAAAATATTATTATATGAAGATACTTTATTATGGATTTATTTACAAGGTCGATTACAAAGTTTTCCATATAGTTCATTAATTAAACAAATAGTTATAGATGAAGCTCAAGATTATAATAAATTACAATATATAATATTAAAGAAAATATTCCCTAGAGCATCATTTACTATTTTAGGAGATATTAATCAAAATATTAATCCTTATTATAAATATCAATCTTTATATGAATTAAAAGATATATTAGAAGATGTTAAATATTTAGAACTTACTAAAACATATCGTTCTTCACCTGAAATAATAGCCTTCTCAAATAAAATTATGGGCCTAGAACACGTGGTAAGTGTAAGAGTAAGCAATAATAATCCAGTCATAGAAGATCATCCTAAAGACATTTATAATAGGTTAAAAGAAGATATTAGGGAAGGCCAAAAGATTTATAAGAAGATAGCTATTATTACTAAGAATCATGATGAAGCTAATAAGCTATATGAATTATTAAAGAATGATTTTCCTAATATTAATTATTTAACAGAAACTAGTGAAAAGTTTAATCATGATTTAGTTATCATTCCATCATATTTAGCGAAAGGATTAGAATTTGATTTAGTTATTGTTTATACTGATAAAGATAATCAATATCAAGATAATGAAAAGAATTTATATTATGTCGTAGTAACTAGAGCTCAACATCAATTAAAAGTATATAATCAATAATTGACAATTATCTCCATTAATGTTAGAATAAATTTTATTCTTGTGTGGAAGGAAGTAGTAGTATGGATGATAAATATTTTGAATATTGTTTTACACCATTACCTGAGGAGACTGTAAAGGTATATATTATCAAAGCTGGATTTAATCCTATAGCTTTTAATGATAAATATCATAGAGATACAACTGAAGAAGTTAAGAAAGTACCCCAAAAAACTTTAGGTACTATGGAAAAATAAAAGATTGCTAAGCAATCTTTTTGTGTTCTTAAATATGATATAATATTTTTATAAGTAGAAGGAGTTTGATTATGGATAATTTATATTTTAAAGATTTAGAAAGTGCCCTACGAGAAGGATATGTTTTTTCAATAACAACTGTTCAAATAAAAACTCAAAATACACGTATAGCTCTTATTTCAAAAGGTGATAAAGATGAAATAATAGAATTTGATCCTTCTTCTGATAAGAATAATATTTGGTTTATTTTAAATGAAATTTTAAATAAATTAAATAAAGATAGAGTTAAACCAGACGGTGTTACTGATACACAAGATTTATTAAAAGTATCAGAACAAGTTACATTTAAAAATTTAGAACAATTAATTGATAAAGGATGCTTATTATTTATATCAACATCATCTTTACCTAGAGTAATTTCTACTATTGCTTACGCATGGACAAATAGATATATAAAACCATTTCATTCAATTATAAGAAATACAGTTGATGAAGCATTAATATATTTAGATTTTGCTTTTAAAGAATTTGATACTAACGGCAAACCATTATTTCAAGGATATGAAGAAACTTTAAAAGCAGTAGAAGAGCATAAATATTATGACGGCATAACTGAAAAGAGAGAACAAGAATCTTTAAAAGTAAAAGAATTATTAAGAAGCTTTTTTATTGATGATAGAAAGGGAAATTAATGTATGAATAGATTAGGTTATAAAAAGTTAGAAGATGTTGTAAGAGAAGGTCATACAATTTGGATTGACTGGACGGCAAGTGGATGCTATGCCTCAGTATTTCAGAATGATAGTTATAAAGGTGTATCTTTGTGTAGCAGTATATCTATACTTGCTAATAAAAGAGGAAAAAATATTGATATGGCCTTACAACTTCTAGTTAATCAGATAAAATATAATGAAAGAAGTAAAAGAACCGAAAAATATTCAAACGGTGAATTTCATGCTGCAATAAACTCACTATATCATGTTACAGAAGTCCCTTCATCTTTTACCGCTTTAGAAAATTTATTATGTGCTTCTGCATATCAAGTATTAATAACCGCTGCCCCTCATCAAAAAATGTTAGTTGCTATTGTACTTGAGCATAAAATCCCAGATCAAGTTCGTGAATATGAAGTGTGTGAACATATGATTGTTGATGGCATTAAAGAGGGATTAAAACGTCTAAATGGTTCCATTAAGGTTAAGGAGTATAATTTATTTTATCTTATGTCATGTAATAAAGCTACTTTAAATAAGCTTAGAAAAGAAGGGCATCCAGGATCGGTGGAAGAATATATGGATAAGTTGAAGGGGCAATATATATTACATAGATAATCTATAAAATATAATATAATATTTTTGTAGTAGTAGGTGGGTTTATGATTGATTTACATATTCATACTAATTATTCTGGCGATGGTAGTTATGATATTAAAGAAGTATTAACAATGGCAGAATCTATTGGGTTAGATTATATTTCAATTACTGACCATGATACAATCGAAGCTTATGAACAATTAACAAAATTAAATATAGCTGATTATTATTTAGGAATAATTATTCCCGGTATAGAGTTAAAGGTTATATATAATGGTATACCAATTGAAATATTAGGTTATGATATTGATACTGAAGCTATTAAACCATTTATTTTAGAATGGTCTAAACAAAAGTATATAGCTCAATTAAAGCAGCTAGATAGGTTAAAAGTTATATGTACGGAACTTGGCTTAAAGTTTAATCCTAATCTTAAATTAACTATAAATGATTGGGCTGCTAATACTATGTATTATGAATTAATCCAATATGAGGATAATAAAAAGATATTAGAACAATTAAATATATTATCAGATAATGATTTTTATCGTAATCATATATGTAATAAAGAAGATGTATTTTATATTGCTGAACAAGATACTGGATTATCATTAATGGAAGCTGCTGATAGAATATGGGAAGCTGGTGGTAAAACTTTCTTAGCTCATCCATATGGAGTATATAATGTAGATAATCCAGATCAATTAATTGAAGAATTAATAAAAACTGGTTATATTGATGGTATTGAATGTTATCATCCAGCTATTAGTGAAGAACAAAGTAGACAGTTAGAAGCATACTGTCATAAAAATAGATTATATAAATCTGGTGGTAGTGATTCACATAATATATTAAGACCAATAGGAAAAGCAAATGAAGAAGTGATAGATAATAAATTAATTAAGGAATGGAAATATCAAAAAATCAAGATGAAGAAAGGATAAATATATTTTATCTTTTTTCATATACAGGAATTAGAATATTTTGTATAATAATGGTAATAGGGAGGTAGAAAGAATGGCCGAAAATAAATCGGAAATAGAATATTTACGGATCTTAAAACGTATTATAATTGAAAATGTTAAACCAGAATATGAGCATATTGCCGAAGCCTATAGGGGAGAGAAATTATCTACCGATGACGCTTATGAAGAATTATTGATGGTAGGTCATAATAATTTGCGTAATGTCTTAGGTAATTTATCAAGTGATAGAACAGGTACAGGTACTTATAAAATTTTTGGAGATACGATGAGATTTGATTTACAACAAGGGTTTCCTTTATTAACGACAAAAAGAGTATTTACTAGAGGAATATTTGAAGAATTATTTTGGTTTATTAATGGTGAAACTAATATTAGACCATTAGTTCAAAAAGGAGTAGGTATATGGAATGAATGGCCATATCAAAAATATCAAGCAACCAAAGAATATGAAAGCAATCCTATTTCGATAGAAGAATTTATTCAAAGAATAAAAGATGATGAAGAATTTGCTAAAAAATATGGTGATTTAGGTCCAGTATACGGAGCCCAATGGCGTAATTTCGGAGGTCATGATCCCTTTAAGAGTGCTGTTCAAGCTCTTTTAACTACCGATGAAGAATTTAGAAAAGATTTTAATTCAATGTGTAGTAAATATAATCTACCTGATATTGGTTCCCAAGGTGTTGATCAATTAAGTGAAGTTATATATAAATTAAAGCATAATCCTAACGATCGAAGAATGTTAGTAATTGCTTATAATCCACAAGAAGTTAAATTTCAAGCCTTACCAGCTTGCCATGCCTTCTTTCAATTTAATGTAAAAAATGGAGAATTATCTTGTACTATGTATCAACGTAGTTGTGATATGTTTTTAGGAGTTCCATTTAATATAGCTTCTTATGCTGCTCTTACTCATATGATAGCTCAAGTTACTGGATTAAAAGCTAAAGAATATATTCATGTATTAGGTGATGCTCATATATATGCTGACCATGTTGAACAAGTCCAATTACAATTATCTAGAGAACCATATGCAATGCCTACTTTATGGTTAGATCCTCATGTTGGAAATATTAATGGCTTTAATATCAACAAAGTAAAAGTAAAAGAATATAGATATCATCCTGCTATTACTGGGAAAGTAAGTGTATAATATGAAATTAATTGTAGCAGTCGATAAAGAATGGGGCATAGGTTTAGATAATAAATTATTGTTTTGGATTCCTGATGATATGAAACATTTTAAAGAAGAAACTAAGGGTCGTATAGTTATTATGGGAAGAAAGACTTTAGAGAGTTTACCAAATGGTAAACCATTAAATGATAGATTAAATATTGTTTTAACTAGACAAGATTTAGCAAGCCAAACTAATTTAATGGTATGTCATTCACTTAATCAATTATTTTTATATTTAAAAAGAAGCTCTGATGAAGCTTATATTATTGGTGGTGAAGCAATATATCAACAATTATTAAATTATGCCGATACAGCCCTAGTTACTAAAGTTAATACAATAGTACCTAAGGATAAATACTTTCCTAATTTAGATACTTTATCAAATTGGGAATTAGTAGAACAATCAGAAAATCATCAACATAAAGGATTAGTATATCAGTATACTAAATATCGAAATAATAGAACAAGAAGAATTTAGGTGATAATATGAAAGAGTATCAAGCTATTGGTATTAAACATCCAGTAATAAAAGAAATAAAAAATAGTAAGAAAAAGAATAATAGAGAAGTAATGATAATTGAAGATCTATCGATGTTAGCATTAATTGATAAATATAAATTTAAGGTCTTACAATTTATCTTTTGTAATGACAGAATCTATTCAGAAGATGCTAAGGAAATTAGAGATCAATATTTACAAACAAGTAATGAAAGTTATGAAGTATCAGTTAAGACATATGATACTATTTCGGAAAAAGATAATAGTGCCGGTATGATAGCCGTTATTAAATTAGATAAATTATCTTTAGATAATATTGATCCTAATAAATATCCCTTTATTTTAGTATTAGATGGTTTAGAAATACCAGGTAATGTTGGTACAATCTATCGAACAGCAGATGCTGTAGGAATTGATTTAATAATTAATGTTGATTTAAAAACAAGTATTTATAATCCGAAAACGATAGCTAGTAGTAGGGGAATGTGTCTAACTATGCCATTTATTAATACTGATTATGAAACAGCTAATAAATTTTTATTAGCTAATAATTATCGAATACTATTAGGAGAACCTGAAGAGGGTCAAGCATATTCAAAAGTTAATTATGATGGTCATATTGCTATTGTCATGGGTAGTGAACGATTTGGTATTAATAAAAATTGGTATAATTATCAACACGAAAGAATATTTATTCCAATGGTTGGTGAAATGAAATCATTAAATGTTGGTGTGGCTACCTCTATTATCTTATATGAAGCTAAAAATAAAAGAAGCTAAAGCTTCTTTTTTATTGAGGAATTGTATAAGTAAACTGATAAGTTTTACCACTTCTTTTAGTTAGAATAAAATTATAAGTACCGGGATTATCTACGATAAATATAGCTTGATTAGTAGAGGAGACATCAGTATAATCATTGACATTTATATTTTCATCACCATCTAATAGATTATCGATACTTGGTTCGTTACAATCTACTAATTCAAAACGACGTCGAATCCAATATTGTTTTTCAGTAGTAGTTGTCGAATAATATAAAAAAGCCCGATGACCTCCAGCTTTAGCTGTACTAGTCCATTTAAAATCAGTAGCACCTACCAATCTAGCTTTAGTCGTTCCATCATATACCCCATTAGTAGGATCGGAAGTAGTTAAAGCATAATTATATGGATGAATATATGCTACATATAATAACCAGTTATTTTCAATTTGGGGTATGCCAGAAACTAAATGGTTAATAAAATAAGGATTATTATTAGTACTTCCATCAGAAAGATTAGCTACAGTATTACTTTGTGTACCAAAATAGGTTCTACCATCACCAACATCCTCTCTACGCATCCATACTGTTAGACGATATGTTTTAGTATTATCAATTGGAATATTATAATAACCAAAACCACCATCCGGATCACTTGTAGCATCATTAGTAAGTGATGCCCATACGACATCATTAACTCCCCATGGATTAGTATGCAAAATAATTTGATTTTCAGTTGTTAAACCATTTATTAAAAATTGACCTTGACTACCAGAAGTGCCAACATTCCATGTAGTATAATCCATTAAGGTAGGAGCAATAAAGCCTACTGAATAACTACCTGTAACTAAACTAGTAAGTAATTCAACATCTAAATTAACATCTACTGTAATAGTATATTTACCAGTACCAGCATCATATGTATGGGCAATATTACTTATAGTATGGATAGTATCACTATTATAATTGGTACATTTTAAATAAGGATCATAACTATAAGTATAAGTCCCTGTCTTAGTAACGGTAACCCCTGATTCAGTAATATCACATACACTATTATCTTTAGGATCATATATATCAGTTATTAAATGTTCATCTTTTAATTCAGTTAAAGTCATAAAAACACTATCATTAATATTCTTAGGTAATTCACTAAAGTGATTAGAAAAATAATCGATAGCACTTTGTTTTAACTTGTTTTCATTTTCTTTAAAGACATCCAACCTTGAATTTTCAATAATATTATTAATGCTAGGTATAGCAATAACTAATACAATACCTAGAACTACTATTACGGCTAACAATTCAATTAAAGTAAAACCTCTTTTATTCATGTTATCATCCTATCTATGATAGTATAATTTTACTATATATTTATCATAGAGTAAAGTAATCAATTGTTTAAAATTGACATCATAGATTGGTAGTAATATAATGGGGTATAGATTTAATATAATATTATGTGGCATTTATGCCCTTTATTTTTTGTTAGTAGAAGGAGAACTATATGCTTAGATTACTTAAATACTTAAAACCTTTTATGTGGTTAATAATAATTACTTTTATCTTAGTAGGCATTCAGACTATGGTTGATTTATCGTTACCTGATTATATGTCAAAGATAATCGATATTGGTATTGTCAATCAAGATATAAGTTATATATTAAATACTGGTTTAAAGATGCTTTTGATAGCCTTAATAGGAGCTTTTGCTACGGTTATGGTATCTTTATTAGCTTCTAGGATTGCTGCTTCTTTTGCAAAAAATGTAAGAAGAAAAGTATTTAGTAAAGTAGAAGAATTTTCATTAGTTGAATTTAATAAATTTAGTACGGCTTCTTTAATTACTAGAACAACTAACGATATTACCCAAATGCAAATGTTTATTTTTATGTTACTTAGAATTATGATTGCAGCTCCGATTATGGCTATTGGAGGTTATCTTAAAGCTATCGATAAAAGTCCATCGATGTCATGGATAATTGGAGTTAATGTTGGTTTTATTCTTTTAATGGTTATGACTTTATTTATTATTGGGATGCCTAAGATTACTATTTTACAAAAGACTATCGATAAACTTAATTTGATAGTTCGTGAACATTTAACTGGGTTAAGAGTTATTAAAGCTTTTAATAATGAAGCTTATCAAGAAAATAAGTTTGATGAAGCTAATACTAGTTATATGAAGATTAATCTATTCTTAAATAGATTAATGGCGCTATTACATCCTTTAATGATGGCTACTATGAATATTACGACTATTGGGATAGTATGGTTTGGAGCTAAGAAAGTAGATCTAGGAGTACTACAAGTAGGGGATATGAT
>JBJKSD010000001.1:0-70014 GCA_046704245.1 Bacilli bacterium | reverse complement strand
CATCTAACCCATGTGAATTTTTAAAGAAGGTATTTTTAAGCCCAAATTGTTTTACTTTATCGTTCATTCTAGAAACAAAAGCTTGTTCTGTACCTGCTATTCGTTCTGCTAAGGCAACAGTAGCATCATTAGCAGAAGCAACTGCTATACCTTTAAACATATCTTTAACGGTCATTATTTCACCAGTCTCTAAAAATATTTGACTACCTCCCATACCTGAAGCTTCAGCACTAACTTTTATCTTTTCATCCCACTTTAACTTTTCTTTTTCTATCTCTTCTAATATTAAAATCATACTGATCATTTTGGTCATCGATGCTGGAGCAATTTTCTTATTAGCATCTTTTTGATATATTATTTCACCGCTACTATATTCAATTAAAATAGCATTTTTAGCTTTAGGAGCTAAATCAGGTAATTCCTCAGCTATCATCTTTGATGGGAAGCTAAATATTAGCAGTAATATAACTAATAATTTTTTCATTTAAACACCTCTTAATTAAAAATATGTCAAATAAAATAAATAAATACCTTTTAATTTGTCTCAATTAAATAATTAGCTTATAATGAAAATATATTAAAAAATAGTTATTTTTTCGAATTAAATCGAATAAAAATGATACTAAGGTGGTTAAATGAAAAAAATAAAAAGAATTATCTTAGCAATAATAGTGATATTATTAGCTATATACTTGGGAATATTTGTTTTTGAGGTAGAGATAGACACTTTTAGATTAAAGAATTTACACTATTCAGATGAAGCAATTGAACAGATTAAAGACTATAATTTAAGTAAATATGTTCTAGACCGCAAGAAATATTCAAAAACATTAGAAATGGCTTTAATTAACAAACAATTTGTAGCTAAGAACTTAGATTTATACTATAGTATAGAATATCAAAGTTATCCTGAATTTATTGCTCATATTAATACTTTAACTCATCTGGGTTATAATAAAGCACAACTTATTTTAATATTTAAATACTTAGATAGTAATGCTATTAAAGTGATTGTGGAACGAAAACCAATCAGTAATATTGAAGATTATATTGCTACTAGTTATTTTAAAGTTAAGAATCTAGATCGTTATGTTAACTATAAAGAGAAGAAGAAAGATTTAGATTATGAAGAAATTATTATTCAAGTTAATATTGGATTAGATTATCCTTTTTACCAAAATATTATGACTGTTACTGATGTTAATGATACTGATGTCTTAGTAAATAAGTATCGTAAATTGCCTAGTACTTTTGTTCCAAAGAATTTAGTCAATGTCGATAATACTTATACGCCCCCGACATTACAATTAGCAGCAATTGCTCGCGATGCATTTGAAAAATTATATAACGATATGAAAAAAGAAAATTTAACGATTGAGGGCGTATCTGGTTTTAGAAGTTATAGTTATCAAAATACTTTATATAATAATTATGTAAAGAAAGATGGTAAACAGTTAGCAGATACTTATTCAGCTAGACCGGGACATAGTGAGCATCAAACCGGATTAGTTATCGATGTTAAAGGCGGAGGATTAACTTCTAATGATTTTGGTAAAACCAAAGAATATGAATGGATAAATAATAATGCCCATAAGTACGGTTTTATTATTAGATATCCAGAAGGTAAAGAAGCAATTACAGGATATCAATATGAACCATGGCATCTACGATATGTAGGTATCGATATTGCCACCTATATTTTTGAAAATAAGATAACTTTTGATGAATACTACATTAAATATTTAGATAAAGAAAAAGAATAGCGTAGCTATTCTTTTATTTCATACGTTGATTAATTAATTCAACTGTTCTTTTCGGATCATCTATTAGACGACGATATAAATCTTTATGTAATTTTAATTGATCGATAATTTCAATATCTTCTTTAGCTAACTTAATAGCATATTCTTCACTATCTTCGCTAATAACATTGACATCATTACCCAATAGATAATCTGGTGATATATCTAAAGCCTTTAATAAATCTTGAAAAGTTTCTAAGTTAGGGGTTCTGATATCATTTTCATAACAACAAATAGATACTTTAGTAACATTAACCATATCACCCAATTGTTGTTGAGTAAGACCTTTCTTCAACCTTATCTCTTTTAATCTTTTACCTAGCATAATATTCCTCCTGTTATCTAACGGTTAATTATGCTTTAATTATAAAAAAAGAAAGTGTCAAATTATACAAAGTTAACTAAAAAGTAATATTGGGGGTTGCTTATTTTAGCTTTTTATTTTATAATATCCTTGGATATGGAGTGAATAGATGAACAAATTAAGACAAATACGCGAAAAAAATAATTATACCCACAAAAATATGGCCCATCTATTAGGTATTAGTAAACCTTATTATTGGCAAATAGAAAATAAAAAAAGAGGTTTATCCTATCAGATGGCACTTCAGATTTCAAAGATTTTTAATTTAAAACCCGATGATATTTTCTATGAGGAATTTATTGGTGAAAACAAATAAACAAGGATTAATTATCCTTGTTTTTGTTTGAAGATAGAAAAGTTACTTTTTCAGCTACCACTTCAGTAATATAACGACGTTTAGCATCACTTGTTTCTATACTTCTAGTTTGAATTCGTCCTTTTACTCCTATTAAGTCCATTAGGTATAAAATTATATAATCCTATTTCCAAAGGTTATTTTTCATATATTTTGCGACATTTATATAGTTATCATCATTTGGACTTTTTAAAAAATTATCCAATAATTGTATAAGCTTTTCATCCGCATATAAATAGAGATTTGCTTTGTTTACTTCTATAACATTTCGATAATAATCGACTATTGTAGCATATTTATCTTTGCTTATTGATTTTAACAAATCATTATTGCACTCAGAGGTTAAGCTAATTTGTTCAGGATGAAGCATAATATACATAAATATTAAGATGGATCTAAATCTATTTTCATTTATTTCCGTAAGTTTTAATTTATTTTGTAATTTTATTTGAGTATAATTATTGTATATAGCTACTATTAACCCACTGCTAACTATAATTTGAATTATTAATAATGTTGTATCCATTTTATCACCTCCCACAATTAAAACAAATTATTTTTTAGGCGTTCAGTTCAACTTCAAGTAGAGGTTCAATCCCTTTTTGTAATATGTTTTCAATCAACCATTGAGCATGAAATCTTCCAACTTGTTTAGCAATGTAATTTAAAATTCTGCATGCACTTTCTTTAGTAATAAAATTATAATTTTCATTTATAACTAAACCTGCGAATGTAGAAATTCCATCATATGATTCATAGGATGAGCAAACATCTCGATAACTATTTTCAATTGAGTGAATCAAGTATTCGGAATTTTCATTACTACATTTCATAAACTTTAATAGGGCTAAGTTCAATTTCGAATTTTTTTCTAATAATAATTTAACAATTGTATCATCAGAAAGTTCACATAGAAATTGTTCTATACTATCATCAAATAAACCATTTGATAAGTTTCTATGACAATTTTCAAATCTCGATGTGTCTTTATTATACTCAATTGTTTTATTTAATTTATCTAACAACTCACCAGCATTTTCATATCTATATATTGAATTGGAATTAGTTGCTTTATTTACAACTGTTTTAAATATGTGATTATCATTTCTAGGATCTTTTGTCATAATAAAATTTATCAATCTACCTAAAGAAAATACATCACTCCTTTTATCCCCCTCGCGCAATAGCATGAATTGTTCTGGGGCACAATATAAAAATTGACCAAAAGAATTGGTGTACATGGTTTGATGGGAAGAAAAACTATTTAAATCTTTTCCCAAACCAAAATCGGCTATTTTTAGCATACCCGAGATAATAAATATGTTGTTTGGGCTAATATCTCTATGAATAATATTTTTTTCATGAACAGTTTGCATTGCAGATAATATCTGACGTATCATTATAATTTTACTATCATCATTAAATATATTTTTTTCAATATATTCTTCAAGTGTTAATTCGGCTTTTTCCATACTATAACTATAATTGTTGCTATTGTATTCATAAACTTTTATTATGAAAGATAATGCATTTAATTCTTCTGAAATTTTAAACTCTCTTTTAAACCTATGAACAATACCAGTATCTCTCCAATAATCGTCTCTTAATTTTTTTATAACTAATCCTGTTGATTTTTGTTCAAAAACGTCTGCGAAACCGCCAGAACCAATCGGCAATAAATCATCATCTTCCTTTATGATATAATATTTTTTATTTTTTAGTTGCAAAGTGAATCCATCAATATTAAGTATTGTATTTATTTTGCTATGTATAAAATCAATCTTAGTAGCAGCTTCATTCTCTACAATCTCGAATTCTTTCATTATATATCTCTTGTTTAATATTACATTAAAAAAATCTTCTATTTTATTTTTATTATACAATTCGATCAATTTATTATTTGTATAGATATGTCTAGAAGGAAAAGGATTTTTATAAACATCTTTGTATCCGAAATATGTATTAAAAAATTGAACTAGATTTGGTCCAGTTTTATATTTAAACCATTCTCCTTCATTACCGCAAAATATAATTGATATTTTCATCAATGTTTCAGTAGTCATATAATCACCTTCTTCAATTTTACCATAACTTACGTTTTATATCTAAAAATAACTAACTACTTTCAAATCTTTTTGTTTTGTTTTTTTTAGAATCATATTTTTATAATATCTATAGAATATATCATCAGGTTGCAATCCGAATACGGCGGAAATCTTTACAGCCATTTCATAATCAAGCTTTCTTCTCCCATTTTCTATCTGATTATAATAGCTTGAACTAACACTTAGAAACTTTGCCATGTCTACGCAAGTTAAATTATTTATTTTTCTTGCTTTTTTTAAATTACTATAAATCATTTTTAAACCTCCTTTTTTAATCAGGTAAAATACAAATATCACTTCTATTTCATTATATCAAAAAAAACATTTACAAATAGCAAATATAATAAATTTGAATTATATGTTATATAATATATACTTATTAGTAGATTAATTTTCTTTTACAATACCAAATATTTAATTCCTAATATATCCCCTTTTTTACAATACTCAGTGGTGGTCTCAGCGATACCAGTCCACAATACACAATCAATAAAATCAGTTTCATATTCCCCCTTAGTATTCTTGTACGAACGAGGAACAGCTAAGGTGATATTAGTAACCTTCTTACCATTCTCTGTTTCCCTTAATTCTGGATCTCTTACTAACCTTCCTACTATGACCATTTGATTTAACACTACAATTCCTCCTTTCGCCAAAAGAATACTATTAAATATAATTAAAAACAAAAAACAATATTAATAATTTAATTGGTTTTATCGTTAAATTTCATATTTATTTTATACAATTATTATTCTTTATTATTATTAGTAATATAGTATACAAGATAATATGTTTTTTATATTTATAAATAAAAAATAATTTGTTATAATAAAATAGGTGATAATATGAAAAAACAAAATAAACTTTTACCTCTTATTTATATGTGGTCAATATTATTATTGTTATTAGTTATTGTAAATTATAAGGATTTTTTCGATTATATTAATATATTAGCAAGTAATACAAATTATTTATTATTTAATCTAATTATTATCATAATTATTTTATTACTATTAATAAATGCTCGATTAAAAGTTAATAGAGCTGAACAAAAAGCTAGCGATAAATATACAGAATCACTTATTGATAAGATGACTAAAGTCTATAATAAAACTGGTTTATATGAATTGGGTAACGATAAATGGGATATAGCTTTACGAGAAGGTTGGTCATTTGCGGCGGTGTTTATTGATATTGATAAATTTAAAACTTTTAATGATACTTATGGGCATATGGTGGGGGACCTTTTAATTACTAAAGTAGCTGAAGTATTAAAAAAATCAGTTCGTTTAGAAACTGATATTGTAGCTCGTTATGGGGGCGATGAATTTGTTATACTTTTATCTAATATCGATAAAAATACTCTTCATATATTAGCTAAAAGAATTCAGAGAATAATCAAAGAATTAAAAATAAAAGAAATAAATGAACCTCTTACTTTAAGTATTGGTATTAATTATATGAAAAAGATCAATGAAAATAATAACTTAGATGAAATAATTCATCTAAGTGATGAGGCATTATATATATCTAAAAGTAAGGGTGGTAATCAATATCAATTTAATAAATAGTCGTTATATAAAAACTTACAGATTCCTTCGGTTATGCCTAAAGCATAACCTTTTTTATTGTGAACCATATTATATAAATCATTACCATTAACCATAAAACCTAATTCAATTAGATATGATTCTACTCCAACATTAGAATTGTAATAATGATTTTCATTATATTTTTTATAACGGCCATCGACATAAGCATTAGTCATAATACCACCTGGTTCTCTTATAATATAGTGATAGGGAGTATTAATAGTAATATTATATGGTTTATGATTATGACTAAGGGAATCAATAGAAGCCTGTGCTATTTCTGGAGGAGTAAATGTTCTAACATAGACACCATCAGTTATTTTATCTAGATGATTAGGAGAATAAGTAGTCTTTGCATATTTAACAATATTATCAGCTATGGATTTAGCTAAATCATAGTTAGCTTTAGGGGGCGAATATACTTCAACACCGCCTTTTTTCATTTTATATGGAGCACTATTTAAATGAATTGAAAATAAATACTTAGCTCTTACATTATTAGCTATATTTACCCGACCATTATCCCAATATGGATCGATACCTGGTCCTCCCGGATTATAATCACCATTTCTAGTTATTTTAACTTTTAATCCTAATTTTTCTAATTCTTCTTTTGCTATAAGTCCTATCGCTAAGTTTATTTTATCTTCTTCTATTTTATTAGCAACAGCACCAGAATCAATACCACCATGGCCGGGATCAATAACGATATCATAAACATTATGAGGTAATGATATTTTATGAACGTTGATTTCTAAAAAGGAGGTATTGTGGATAGCTAATAATTTATTAGTAAAATTAATCGTTATATAATTATTACTCCCATTATTAGTAATAGTATAATATTTTAAATTGTGATATTTAGTGTGATTAACTAATGAATAATATTTAACTTTACCATCTTTAAAATGGACTTTAAGAACTAAATAATATTTACCTAAATCTAAATGATCTAATAATATACCAGTATTAATTTTATTAGATGTTTTAAAACTAATACTTTCCCTATAAATTTGATAGATTGTATTGATATATACTTCTATCTTTTTATTCATTAGAACGAGTGATACATCTTGAATTTTATTAGCATCAAAGGATATATTTAATGAACCTTCAATATTAAATACTTGACCATAAATATAATAATGACCAACACTAGCTCGTTCTTCTTCAACTATTGGATAAAATGACATAAGTTGTTTAACACATTGGGTATAAAATAATACTAATAATAGTGATATTATTAGTATTACATACCATAACTTATTTTTAAACATAACATCACCTATATTCTAGGTTATGTTTGTTCTTAACAAATTATTTAACTCAACTGCATATTCCATTGGTAATTCTTCTCTAAAGGTTTCTAAAAACCCTAAAATTATTAATTCAATGGCTTTTTCTTTGCTAATCCCCCTACTCATTAAATAAAATAGTTTTTCTTCACCAATCTTTGAAATAGTTGCTTCATGTTCTAATAATGATGATTTATTATTGACAATATTTTTAGGTATTGTATCACTTTTAGATAAATGATCTAAAATTAATGTATCACATTTAACATTACTATATGCATTAATAGCTTCTTTAGCAATATTAACTGTACCTCGGTAAGTAGTCTTACCTCCACTACTAGAAATAGATTTAGCTATAATATTACTTTTAGTATTAGGAGCTAGATGAATCATTTTAGCACCGGTATCTTGATTTTGATGATCTTTAGCTACTGCAATTGAAATACATGTGCCTTTAGCCTTTTCCCCATTTAAGATAACTGATGGATATTTCATCGTTACTTTAGATCCAATATTACCATCGATCCACTCCATTAAACCACTTTCTTCAACAATAGCTCTTTTAGTAACTAAATTATAGATGTTAGTGGCCCAGTTTTGAATAGTAGTATAACGACATTTAGCATTCTTACCAACATATATTTCTACTACAGCCGCATGTAAAGAATCCGAAGTATAAGTGGGGGCAGTACATCCTTCAATATATTCTAGATTACTACCTTCATCAACTATAATAATTGTTCTTTCAAATTGCCCCATATTTTTAGTGTTGATACGAAAATAACTTTGTAATGGTCGATCTAAAGTAGTGTGAGGTGGAATATAGATAAAAGCTCCTCCACTCCAGACAGCACCATTTAAAGCAGTGAATTTGTTTTCATTATAATCAACTAATTTATTAAAATATTTTTTAAATAGATCAGGATATTGTTGTAAAGCAGTATCTGTATCTAAAAAGATAATGTTCTTATCAGCAATTTCTTTCATCATATTATGATAGATTACTTTACTTTCATATTGAGTAGATATACCACCTAAATATTTCTTTTCCGCATCTATAACTCCTAAATTACAAAAGATATCTTTAACATCATTAGGTACTTTATTCCAATTATTATATACTTCTTCATCGATACTCTTATAATAAGTTATCTTATTAAAATCAATATCTAGATGAGGACCAAATGATGGCATATCATGATCTATAAAAGCATCATAAGCTTTTAAACGAAAGTTTAGCATCCATTTAGGTTCTTTTTTTATTTGCGATATCTTTTTAATAACATCTTTATTTAGTCCTATATCTTTAATTATTGTTTGTTTTTTCATCTTATCACCACGATCTAACCTTATTATACTTTATTTTAGGCTAAAGAAAAAGAACTATTAACTAGTTCTTACTTTAACTTTGGCTTCTTTATAATCTTTAAGGTTAACTACTACTGCTTGATTTTGATTGCCATTAACAACTACATTACCTTGCATCCCCAGTCCAGAGATAAATGGTTCAAATGGATATCTTTCACATATAGCTCTTTTAATTGAAGGATGAGATATATGAGGATAGTGATTGTTATATAAAATATCATATATTTCTTTTAATACTATATCGGTTACTTCATAATTTCCCATCACAGCTATTTCATCAAATAAAGTACATGGATTTTTTAAATCATAAACATAGACATAACCATCAGTAGCATTCTTTAAGAAATTAATATTTTGTTTATCACGTATAATTACAGGAAGTTTGATACCTGTTAATCGATCAACAAAATATTTCTTATCTTCATCGATTACTCCTATAACATAACCCCAAAAATAAAATCCAGGATCATCTGAACGTCTATTTCCCATTAATATAGGACGCATATACTCTTCTTTACTATTTAGGGTAGAAAGTTTAGCTAGTATTAATTGATTTACTTTAATATTTTCCACAATATTCACTTCCAATGGCTTGCTATTATACAACATCTTTAACATTTAATCAATTATTTTGGTAATACAGTCCCAAGGTAATAGAGCACATTTAATTCGATTAGGTTGTTTAGATATTTCATCATAGACAATAGCTTCACCCAAAATATCTTTATTATATGGTTGTTCATTAATCATATTATTATAATTTCTAATTATTTCTTTAGCTTCTTCAATTGTTTTACCTATTAACAATTTAATCATAATAGAAGTAGCTGATGTAGAGATAGCACAAGCTTCACCATCAAATCTAATATCTTTAATAATACCATCTTCTATTTTAGCCATCATATTTATTTCATCAATACATGATTCATTATTCATATTAGCTATTTTATATGAATTATCATCTATTAAACCTTTATTAATAGGATTTTGATAATGTTCTAAGATAATTGATCTTTTCATATTAGGATCCATAATGACCTCCTATACTAATGTTTTAAATATATCTTTACTATTTTTTAAAACATCTATTAATTTATCTATTTCTTCTTTAGTATTATATAAATAAAAACTAATGCGACAAGTATTTTTAGTATTAAACTCATCTTTTAAAATCTTAGCACAATGGTGCCCTGCTCTAACACAGATATTATATTGATCTAAATATAAAGCGGTATCCTGACTAAAAACATCTTTAAGATTAAAAGCAATAATACCACTATCGGTATGCTTGTTATATAAAATAACATTATCGATACTACTTAATTGTTCAATAGCATAATCTTTTAATGCTTGTTCATGTTCAGTAATATTATCCATACCAATACTAGTTAAATAATCGATAGCAGCACCTAATCCAATGACCCCTGCTATATTAGGAGTACCGGCTTCTAAACGATGAGGTAGATCTTTATATTCAGCAAGACCACTAACATCAAATATAGCATTCATTCCTCCACCATATTCTACTGGTTTCATTTGATTTAAATAAGTATATTTACCATATAGAATACCAATACCAGTAGGTCCACACATTTTATGGCCAGAGAAAGTTAAGAAATCAACATCTAAATCACAGACATCTAATTTCATATGCCCAGCACTTTGGGATGCATCTACTACTAATAATATATTTTTAGTGTGAGCATATTCACTGATAGCTTTTATTGGTCTAATATCTCCTACAACATTAGCAATATGAGCTAGCGATATAACTTTAGTTTTATCGGTTATGGCCTTTTCAATATTAGGTATAGTAATATGGGCATAATCATCCATTTCAATATATTTTATTTTACATCCTATTTCTTTACATAATTCAAACCAAGGTAAAACATTAGAAGCATGTTCACTCTTAGTTAGTAATATTTCATCATCTTTCTTTAGATAATGCTTAAAGAAACCAAAGACAATCATATTTAAAGCTTCAGTACTACCTTTAGTAAAGATTATTTCTTTAGTATCTTGAGCATTGATAAAGTGTTTTACTTTATCTCTAGTTCCTTCATACATAGTATCTACTTTATGACTGATACTATAGTCACCACGATGAGCATTAGCTGAATAATTACTATAATAATCAACTATTGCATCAATAACACATTGTGGTTTTAAAGTAGTAGCTCCATTATCAAAATAAATAATATTATTCTTTAATAATGGAAAATCTTTTCTAACATCCATATATAATCACTCCCAATAAGTATCTATATTTCTTAATATATCAAAATTTTTAGCTTCTGGCATCTCTAATATCCCTAATAGAAAACCTTTAGCTAACATTCTAGTAGCTATCTTTTCATCTATACCTCTAGATTTCAAATAAAATAAATCTTTATCACTAAACCTTCCAATAACGGCTGAATGTTTAGCTTCTACATCATTTTCATTTATATATAATTTGGGATTAATAGTTGACTTATTATCACCTAAAACTATTATTTTACTATCTTGATTGATAATTGATCCACTTTGACCTTTATCAATATAACCATTAAGATTTAAAGTTAAGATAGCATTATCTAAACTAATACCATGACAGATAATATTACTATTAGTTTGCTTATTATGATGATAAATATTAATATTATAATTTTTATTAGTTTCACTAATAGTTGAAAAATAATATTCTATTTTAGCACCAATACCATTTAATTCAATATCAATATTTTCTTCTAAATTAATAGCATGACAATATTTATTGATAATTAAATGAGTGTTATCTAATAAGATATATTTAATATTACCTACTAAATTATTACCATATTTATCTTCAAATAATTTAACTTTACTATTCTTATCAATTAAAATAATAATATTTTGATGTTTACTATTAAAGGAAGCATCTAATATTAATTCTGTATCATTAGGAATATAGATAAATAAACTATCTTTATCCATATTTAATGGTAGTTTATTATAATCATTAATAATAATGTTGTTATTATTATCGATTATTTGATTATCAATTATTTTTATTTTATCCATAATAATTATCCTATCTTATTTTAATTCTTCTTTAATAAAATCATAACCTTTATGTTCTACTTCTAAAGCTAGAGTATAATCACCAGTTTTTACAATCTTACCATTTAACATAATATGAACATAATCTGGTTTAATATATTCAAGAATACGTGGATAGTGAGTAATAATTAAAATACTAGCCCTATTATCGTTATGTTCAAAATAATCCATAATATTTTGACCTACCGTTTTTAAACTATCGACATCTAAACCAGAATCTATTTCATCTAAGATAATCATAGTTGGTTCTAATATTTTTAATTGTAATATTTCGTTCTTTTTTCGTTCACCACCAGAGAAACCTTTATTAACTGAACGATGAACCATATTGTCATCCATATTTAAATCATTAATATTCTTATCCATCTTCTTAATAAACTCATATAGACCAACATTTTTATTTAATTTACTACTTAATGCTACCTTTAAAAATTCACTATTACTTACACCTTCAATATCAATAGGATATTGCATTGCTAAAAAGATGCCTTTACGACTGCGTTCTTCGACTGGCATGTTATTTATCTTCTCATCTTGATAAATAATTCCCCCATTTACTATTTCACATTCACTACTACCCATAATAGTCTTAGATAAAGTTGATTTACCAACCCCATTAGGTCCCATAACAACATGTATTTCTTGAGGATTAATATCTATATTAAAATCACTTAAAATAGTTTTATCATTTACTTTAACACTTAAATTTTTAATCTTTAATAATGACATACTATCACTTCCCATATCTATTTTAACATAAAAGGTTCAATAATTCGTATATTTTATCATGAAATTGTGCATAACATAAATGAATATTCGCATATTCACTAAAAAACGCTTTAATGCGTTTTTTATTTTTGATACAATATAATTAGGAGATGATAAAATGGATTGTCTATTTTGTAAGATTATTAGTGGTGAAGTACCTTCATATACTATTTATGAAGATGATATTGTTATTGTCTTTTTAGATATTAATCCTAACGTTAATGGTCATATGTTAATTGCTCCAAAGAAACATTATACTGATATTAATGATATCGATAATGATATTATTATTCATATGCTAGAGATATGTCGAAAGATGTATGCCCTATTAATTAAAACATTTAAAGCTGAAGGTGTTACATTAGTTCAAAACAATGGTTGTAGTCAAGATATTAAACACTTTCATATGCATATAATACCTAGATGTAGTGAAGATAAAAAGTTAGAACCTACTTATGTTAATCCCAATAAGATGCCATTAGAAGCGGTTAAAAATATGTTAATAAAAAATATATAGATTTCTATATATTTTTTATTTGTTCAAAACGATATTCTTGTTTAACATTAGGATATTTAGCTTTATCTACTTTACTTAAAAACATATCGATAGGCCTTATCCATATATCTTTTTCATTATCTAATGATTGATATATGACATAAGTATCTAAAGTTTCAGAGTGTTTACCTATATATAATACTCGATAAACATTACCTTTAAAATGTTTATATAGGCATCTATCTTTATCTTCTTGCATAGTAATTATATCTCTAACTGTACCATCTTTTAATTTATAGTTCATATTATCACCATAAATTAATTATAACAAAAACAAAAGAAAGAATAAATCTTTCCTTTTATTTTTATTAGTATATTAAAGCTGTACAAAAAATAATTGCTAATAGGATATATAATACTAATATAACTAAATATCCTCTATTAAGTGGAACAAGTCCAGGACTGGTTGTCATATATTACCTCCTTAAATGCAAGCACCAAGTATAATAACCAATAATATAAATAGAACTAGGATAATTGCTGCTCCAGATCCATATGCTCCGGTAGGCATAAAATCATTCCTCCTTTTTTTATTCTCACCATATTTTATGGAGAAATTACACAATGTGTGAATGCTTATCACTATTTCTTGTGTTTTTTTTTCATTTCTGATATTATAATTGTAGTTTTACAAGGAGGATTAAAATGAAGAACATAAAGATACTATTGTGTATAGGAATGACCTTATTATTAGTAACAGGGTGTGGATATAAAGCTAAGCTATCTAATGGTAAAGAGGTAGTGGCTGAAACAAGTGGTAAAAAAATTACAATCGAGGATTTATATGAACAAGTTAAGGTAAGATATGCTCGTAACGTTTTAATAGATCTGATTGATACTGCTATCTTAGATAAAAAATATAAAGTAGATGACAATATGAAACAAGCTGTTAATAGCCAGATTGAATATATAAAAAGTCAAACAGGAGATCAATTCTTGGAAGCTATTAAATATTATTATGGAGCTAATAGTGAAGAAGAATTAGAAGCTATATTAATAAGAGAACAACAAAGAACCGAAGCCGTTAATGCCTATGTTAAGACACTAGTTACTGATAAGGAAATAAATAAATATTATGATGATAAAATAGTTGGTGATATTAAAGCTAGCCATATTTTAATCAAACCAGATGTAACTGATGATATGACTGACGAAGATAAAACTAAGAAAGAAACAGAAGCTTTAAATTTAGCTAAAGATATTATTAAGAAATTAAATAATGGCGAAAAGTTTGCTGATCTTGCTAAGAAATATTCAGATGATAAGAGCAATGCTGATAAAGGTGGAGATTTAGGATATTTTAATAAAGGGACTATGGATCCAGCGTTTGAAACAGCGGTATATAATTTAAAAATGAATAAATATACTACTACACCAGTTAAATCAACATATGGTTATCATATTATATTAAAGACTGGGTTAAAAGATAAACCAGCATTAAAAACTGTTAAATCTACTATCGTTGATACTTTAGTCAGTGAAAAATTAACCAAAGATAGTACCTTACAAACTAAAGCTTTAATTGAATTAAGAAAAGATAATAAATTAAAAATATATGATTCGGAATTAAAAAAACAATATGATACATACATGGATGAATTATTAACACCTCAAACTCAAACCCAACAATAAAAGATCTGTTAAGATCTTTTTTTAATTATTAGTAAAGCCCTTTTGATATAATTTATGTTTAATTATTCTATCTAGTTGTTTACTATCATATTTATTTTTATATTTTTTATATAGTTTATCATACTCTTTCTTATATCTAGCTTCTTCATCCTGCACTTTAATATCTTCAATATAATCAATTACTGATTCTTTACTATAACCTAAATTAATAAGATAACTTAAGATTTTATTCTTTAACATATTAGTAGAATTAGCTTTATTAGTAGCTACTAATTTATTAATTATTTTTTTAATTCTATTATCTAATATATCACTACTAATTAACTCATTAATATTTCCATAATATTTAACACCATACTTTTCTAATTCATTTTGTATTTTATATGGACCCCAATTAGTCATTAGAATCTTATCGTTAATAAAAGCTTTAACAAATAACTCATCGTTGATATAACCTTGATCTTGTAATCTATTAATAGTATCAACTATTATTTTATTATCGATACCTTTTCTAATTAAATATTGTTTTATTTCATATTCACTGCGTAATCTAATAGCTAAATATTTTAACGCTAAATTATAACTAGTAGCATATAAATTATCATTTTCAATACCATTTATTATACTAGCATCTAATTCTTTATTAGGTAATAGATTATATTTAATAACAATATCTTCATATAAAGTTAGTTTGTGCCCATTAGATAATATTAATTGGTATCTACCACCACTTAATTTTTTTAGTTGTTCTATTTTCATCTTATACCTCTTTTCAGGATATTAAAAAACTTGATACCATTATTTAACGTGTATCAAGCCTTCAGCTATTTCTTCTAGTGCTCTACCGATATTCCTTTTTGAAACATATCTATTTTCAGGCTTTTGAAGCTGTTTAGTCTCATATATTTGCCTTGAACGCTTCGCTACCAAGTGTACTAATTTATACTTGGAATCAACAATATTTAGTAATTTATCAATTGATGGATAAATCATATTGTTATCACTCTCCTATTTTGATAATATCTCAAAATTACTAATAATACAACTGTTTTGCATAAATTAGACACTATTTGACTATGTTTCGTAATCCATTTAGTATTTGTACCATGGCCCAAGTATCTTGTTTACAGTATTCTAATAGGGCCTTATATTGACTATTATATTCATCTTTAGACATTTCATTAAACCTAGCATAGGTAATTAAGGCATCCATCCCATTACTAATATTTAGATTTTTATAATTTAAATTACTAAACAAAGGTAAGACTTTCTTAATCGAAAAAGAGCCATTTAGATCTGGATGATAATAGTTAAATAACTTCGCTTGATCTTCATCAAAACCTAAATTCTGATAGAAAGTAGAATTCGTTTTAACTAAATATAATAAATCAAATAATATGTTAGCCATCTTAACTAATGACTTTTTATATTGAGGAAATATGTCTCCTAATTCACGAAGTCTAGTTTTTTCAAAAGATTCATTATAGACCATAATACAACCATGATCTGGATCAATATATTCAATTAATTTCTTTATTAATTCTTCACGATGATCCTTATGATCTGGGGCTAAAAACTGATAGTGGTCTTTTTCTTGGTCACAAATACCTGGTTCTCTTTCAATATGTAGAGAGAATTGAAAAACAGACTGAGAATATGGTTTTTCACCTTTATGTTGAGGTAAAGGACAAGGGAAAGTTTCAAAATCAAGATGATAGATTGGATATCTTATTTGTTTTAAACCAGCAGTTATTTTATCACTATCAGTATATGTTTTATTCTGGCTAACCATATCTCTTTGAATACGATTCTTTTCTCTAGTTAACCAACTTTCAGGTATATCTAACATTTTAACTTTTCCATCATTAATTAATTCATATCGATTATGTTTATAACCAGTTTCATCGACAAAACCATGATGATTATCGATATAAGAAAGGATAGAATTATTGTTAGGTACATGATGCCAGCAGGTTGGAATGAATTTACATTTAGTGGTTTTCTTAAATTCACAATATTCTCCTACTTTACAGTCATTAATTGACATATTTTTTAGGTATCCCTCAATTCTTTTTTGATCTAATTTAAGTTGGTCCATATAATCCTTTGTTACTTCAGTTAAATCAAAGAAGACAATAATATCGTTACCATTTTCATCAGTATTATATATTGGTTCATCATTAACATATTCCCCATTAAAAATATAATCACTATTTAAAACGGCTAAATAATATTTAATATTATTAATTTTTTGTTCTTCGTTATGTTGTTTTAAGTCATTTTCAATGATAAAACGTTGAACAGCCAAATCATAAATATAATGACCCACTTCATTATACTTATTAAATAATTTAGTCTTATGTTTAAGATAATCTTGTTCTGATAATAAGTCATCAAAGATATTATTTTCTATCTCTTCACGCAAACGATAAATATTATCTTTGTCTTTAACAAAGATAGACGCCACTTCTAATTCACCTAAATGGTTAGTATAGGTCTTACCTACTTTCATAAATTTATTATGAGTAGTAGCTTTAACTTCAATAATATCAAAGGCATCTTTACGATCATTATAAATATCAACATAACATAGATATCTAATACCATCTATTAGAGCATCAAATGATTCTTGATTAAAAGTTTCTTTTGAATATTTAGGTGTACCATTAAACTTTTGTTCTGCTAATTGACCTGCTAGTGTTTCTATACTATTAAAATATGGCATCATTACTTTTAATTGTTCATCTTCCATATCAATTATATCTTGCCCCTCATCATCAAACATCGAACTTAAATATTGTTCAATAAACTCTTCTTTTTCTTCTTTTTTATACTCGTCAATACTTATATCAGCATCTAATTGTTCTTTTTTTATTTTATCTAAAACACAGTAATAAGGGCATCTAATATAATTAATAAACTTAGTTTTAGTAATGGCCATATACTACACCTCATATTAATTATAACAAAAAAAGTTCCTATATAATAGGAACTTTTTTATCTAAACTGACCGCAGCATCCCTCATAAACTTGAGAAACTACGTTTTGTTCGCAGCATGTATATGCTGGACAATATGTATGTCTATAAATATGATTATTAATTATTCTTGTATTAATTGGGCAGACATGTGGAACTTCATGAACCATGCATCTATTGATTACTCTTTCTCTTCCTGGTTCAATTATTGGTGGAGTTGTTACTGGACCCATTTGTGGATATCCTACTCCGGGTGTTGGACCCATAGAAACTTGACGATCATCATAAATATTATTATCTGACATATCTACCATTGGTTCATATTCATATCCATAATTATTCATATATGCCATTTTTAAACCCCCTTATCTATAATTAGTGTATTCAGCAATTACTTTAAGGTATATATTATTGACTAATTCTTAAACATAAATTATAGAGGGAGTTTAAAATTACCATTTTTCATCATTTTTAGCATCTTTTTCATTTGTTCAAATTGGTTTAATAGTTTATTTACTTCTTCAACGGTAGTGCCACTACCTTTAGCTATACGTATTTTACGACTAGCTTTAATAATATCGGGATTCTTACGTTCTTTTTTAGTCATAGATAGAATAATAGCTTCAATACGAGCTATTTGTTTAGGATCGATATTAATGTTGTTTAAACCTAGTTTACGGGCTCCTGGTAGCATCTTAATGATGTTTTCAAGGGGTCCTAGTTTTTTTATCTGTTTAAATTGATTTAAAAAATCTTCTAGATCAAACTTACCTTGTTGTAACTTTTTAACTGTTTTAGTAGCTTCTTCTTTATCAATGGTAGCTTCTGCTTGTTCTACTAGTGATAATATATCACCCATACCTAAAATACGACTAGCCATACGTTCGGGATGAAATTCTGCTAAACCATCTAATTTTTCACCAGTACCGATAAATTTAATGGGAATATTGGTTAGATGTCTAACTGATAATGCTACTCCACCTCTAGTATCGCCATCTAATTTAGTTAAGATAACACCAGTAATAGGTAGCTTTTCAGTAAATCCTTGAATAACATTAATAGCATCTTGACCCATCATACTATCAATAACTAATAATATTTCATCACAATTAATAGCATTATTAATATTTATTAATTCTGTCATTAATTCATCATTAATATGTAGGCGTCCTGCCGTATCAATTAAAACATATTCATAACCATTATTTATAGCATATTCAACTCCATTATTTGCAATATTAATAGGATCTTTACTATTTTCGGTATAGACTTCAATATCTAATTGTTTACCTATTTGTACTAATTGATCAATAGCTGCTGGGCGATAGATATCACATGCTATAAATAAAGGTTTTTTATGATATTGTTTGCGAATATAATTACCTAGTTTACCCACTGTAGTTGTCTTACCACTACCTTGAAGACCCACTAACATATTAATTGTTAATTTATTATTTAGCTTTAAATCTTCTTTATTACCACCTAATAATTCAGTTAATTCATCTTTTAAAATCTTAACGAACATTTCACCTGGTTTTAAACTTTTCTTTACTTCTTCACCTAAAGCTTTTTCTTTTACTTTATTAGTAAATTCTTTAACTACTTGATAATTAACATCAGCTTCTAAAAGAGATATTCTAATATCTCTTATCATATCACTAATATTATCTTCAGTTATCTTACCATAACCTTTAATTTTCTTAATAACTTTATCTAATCTTTCACCTAACGATTCGAACATATTATCACACCTTTATAATAAGTCTTTTAATTTATCTTTTATTTGCTTATCTTCTATCTTATCAATAATAGATTGTAGTTTTTGACTTTTTTTATATAATTTTAATTTTTGTTCATATTCATATAATTTATGTTCAATACTTTTTAATTGTTTATGAATAGCGTTTCTACTTACTTTAAAGTTTTCACTCATTTCACTTAAAGATAGATTATTAAAGTAATAATCAGTAAAGTATAACTGTTGTTTATTATTAAGTAATTCACCATAAAAATCATATAGAATAGTTAAATAAGTAACATTATCCATTATCTCACCTACATCATCTCTTCAAATAGACCATAAATATATTTTTCAATATCAAATACCTTTAAATCATCTAGTTTTTCACCAAGCCCTATAAATTTAACAGGTATATTTATTTCTTCTTTAATAGCTAATACTATACCACCTTTAGCTGTACCATCTAGTTTAGTTAATACTATACCAGTAACATTAGTAATCTCTTTAAAGGCTTTAGCTTGACTAATACCATTTTGCCCAGTAGTAGCATCAATTACTAATAAGGTTTCATGAGGAGCATTAGGTACTAAATTATTAATAACTTTATTTATTTTACCTAACTCTTGCATTAAATTAACTTTATTTTGTAAACGACCAGCTGTATCTATTAAAACAACATCATAGTTATCTTGCTTAGCTTCTTCTAAGGCAGTATAAATAACACTAGCAGGATCATTACCTACCTTACCTATTACTTTAACTCCTACTCTTTTACCCCACTCTTCTATTTGTTCTGTCGCTCCAGCACGAAAAGTGTCTCCTGCAACTAACATTACTTTTCTACCTTCGTTTTTTAATTGATACGCTAATTTACCAATCGTAGTTGTTTTACCTGTACCATTAACGCCAACAAATAAGATAACTGTTGGTTTAGTAGCACTATAATTAATCTTATTAACTATTATTTCATTACCTACATAAATAACAAATAATTCATCAACAATAACTTCTTTTAAATCATGGGGATTAATTATTTTTTCACTATTAACTCTCTTTTTTAAACGTTCAATAAAATTTAATACTGTATCAACCCCAATATCAGCCATAATTAATATTTCTTCTAATTCTTCAAAAAATTCATCCGTAATTTTTTGATGTCTATTAGTAAGATTAATTAATTTTGATACAAAATCTTTTCTTGTTTTAGATAAAGCTTCACTATATACCTTCACTTCAGTATCTTTTTTAAATAAGGTTTTAATTCTGTTAAATAAACCCACGTTAATCACCTACTCAGTATTATAACAAAAATATTGTTATTTTCCTATATTTTAGTACTAATAGTTGTTTACTTCTTGTTTACATCTGTGTTATTTAATTATTATCCATCATAATAAAAATATTTTATAATTATTATAGGAGGATATATGAACAAGAATTTATTTATTAAATTATTAGCTTTTATTGTACTATCAATTGCATCGTTTGGTATTATCAGTAATATTATTCATTTTATGGAAATTAGAAGAACTGAAACAATCAATTTTAAGGAGATAAGCCCTTATAAAGAGTTTAAGGATACTTTAAAAAGTACTAAAGGAGCCATTGAAAAGATTAATATTGATAATTATACTGGTCAGTTGGATAAAACCATTTTAACTAAAGTTAATACTAATATTAATAGTTGTCTAGATAGTTTAGAGAAAAGCCCTATTTTATCCTTAAAAGATAAAGAAAATATTTCAGTAAAAGATATCTATTATTTAATTACTAAAGATGATAATGGATGTACTCTACCTATAAATCAATCTATTAAAATGATTGCCGAAAATGATACCCATTTAAAACAAATAGATAAATTATTAACTCCCCAATTGTTATTAGGAATGGTAAGTCGCGAACCAATTATGCAAAAAGTATATAGTAATTATAATTACTATGCTATTGATTCACAGAACTATTTAATGGAATATAAACAAGATTTATACAATATAGCAAGTTACCATTATGCACTGATAGCTCAATTAGAGTTTATTACTAATTGGTTATATGATCAGATAGGAGATGATAATAATGAGTAAATATTTATTTATTATTCGTAATATTTTATATGTAATAATAATCATCCCATTATTATTTGGTTATAGCGAAATAGTAAAATGGGGAGAAAAACTACCATATATATTTTATATATTTATAATAATATTGGGAATACTTTTCTTAATTCAATATATTTATAAAAAGAATGATATAAATTTAAATAGACTCTTTAATTTTACTTGTATAGTATCATTTATCTTTATATTAATAGTAATACTTAGAAGTCAATGGGATTCATATATAATTATTAAAGATAGTAATGCTTTTTTAACAACATCTGGAGAACTTCATATTTCTAAATTTCATACTTTCTTTATTAGTAGTAATATGAAATATTTTTTACCTATGATAATAGGTTTAGATATTTATAATATTTTGCTTAATATTCCTAGAAAAACAAACAAAGAAAAGACTCCAAATGGAAATATTTTATAATTATTATAGGAGGATATAATGAAAAAGAATTTATTTATAAAAATATTAGTTTTTTTAATTGTAGCAATTACATCGTTTGGCATTATTATCAATATATTTCATTTTTTAGATATTAGGAAGACAGAAATAATTGACTTCAATAAGGTCAGCCATTTAAATACCTTTAAGCAAAATCTAAAAGCTATTAAAACTAGTCTTGATTCAATCAATATTAATAGTTATACTGGTCAAATTAGTAAAAAGGATTTAACAGCTTTTAATAATAACTTAAAAAACTGTTTATCTAAACTTGAAACAGCCACTATTTTAGATTATAAAGGAAAAATGAAAATAAATATTAAAGATAAAAATAAACTTTTTTCAGATGTTGCTAATAAATGTATCACCCCACTAAGGGAAAATAGTATTATAATGGATAAATATGATACAAATATAAAAGGTTTTAAAGAACTGTTGGATACTCAATTATATACAGGAATGATAAATATAGATATTATACAGGAACAATTTAGATTAAATTATGAATATCATGTAGGTGAATATTTAACTGGATATCCTTTATTAAGCCGAATCTTAGAAATTAATTTGCTTGCTAATTATTATAATTTATATAGTAGACAACTACAATTTGAAACAAATTGGTTTTTAAGCCAGTTAGGAGGAAATTTAAATGAATAAATTGTTATATTGGATACGCAATATATTATTCTTACTGATATTACTACCCTTCATGATTTTTCCAGAGTATTATCTAACTACTAATGTTTTTATTACCTTTATTTTTTATCCTTTAATTTTAATATTAATAGTATTATTTATTAAGCAACATATAAAAAATAATAAAAAAATTAAATATAATAACTCATATAATCTTACTTGTATATATTCATTTATTTTTATGCTGATTGTAATTCTAAGGGCTCTTTTTGATACATTTATGATTGCACATGATATTATTTTAGTTAGTACTAAGCCCATCATTCCAATTAATACCTTTTTTATAAGTAATAATATGATATATTTTATAATGTTAATAGCGGGATTAATTATTTATGATTTAATTCTTACTAAAATAGAGCAGTAAAGATTAAAACTAAAGAATATTCTTTAGTTTTTTTGTTTTAATATTAGACTTTTCCCTAAAATAATATTATAATGTTATAAGTTAATACTTTATAAACAAAAAAGAAAGGAGATTTATATGAAGTTTTTTGAAAGTAATGACACTAAAATATTTGCCCTGGGCGGCCTGGGTGAAGTAGGAAAAAATATGTATTGTATAATGCATGATAATGAATTAATTATTATTGATGCGGGAGTAGCTTTTCCTGAAGAAGAATTATTAGGTATTGATTATGTTATACCTGATTATAGTTTTTTAAAGGAAAATCAAAATAAGATAAAAGCTCTTATTATTACCCATGGACATGAAGATCATATTGGGGGTATTCCTTTTTTATTACAGACTATTAATATTCCTATTATCTATGCTACTAAACAAGCAGCAGGATTAATTAAAAAGAAATTAGAAGAAAGAAATATTAACTATAAAAATATTAATTATTATGATGAGAATACTAAAATAAAATTTAGACATTTGGAAATAGAATTCTTTAGAACAACTCACTCTATTCCTGATTCACATGGATTATCTATTCAAACACCTAATGGAACTATTGTTCTTACTGGTGATTTTAAGTTTGATTGGACTCCTATTGGACCGATGGCTGATATCCATAAGATGGCTAGAATTGGTAGTAAAGGGGTTAAGTTATTATTAAGTGATAGTACTAATGCCTTAGTTGAAGGGGTATCGATGAGTGAATCAAAAGTTGATGAGGCTTTAAGTGAAATTATTAAAAGACATAATGGTCGCGTAATTATTGCTACTTTTGCTTCTAATGTCTATCGTTTAAAACATATTGTTGAAACTTGTCGTGCTAATAATCGTAAAATTGCGGTCTTTGGTAGAAGTATGGAAACCCAATTAGAGATTGGTGTTAGTTGCGGATATATTAAAGATGATATTATAGTTGATGCTGAAACAGCTAATAGTTTACCTCATAATCAGATAGCTATTTTATGTACTGGATCACAAGGTGAACCACTAGCTGCTCTATCTAGAATAGCTGATGGATCACATAAACAAATACAGGTTATTCCTGGAGATATAGTAATATTTTCATCTTCACCTATTCCTGGTAATGCTGCTAGTATATCTCGTACTATTAATAAATTATATTTAAAAGGTGTTGAAGTATATACTAATACTACTTTAAGTGAAGTACATACATCGGGGCATGCGCCAGTGGAAGAATTAAAATTGATGATTAGACTTATTAATCCTCAATATTTTATGCCTTATCATGGTGATTATCGCATGTTAAAAAAGCACGCTGATATTGCTATTGAATGTGATATACCTAAAAAGAATACCTTTGTGTTAGATAATGGGGATGTACTATTAATGAATAGAAATGATATTAAAAAGAATGGTACTGTACCAGCTACTAATGTTTATATCGATGGTAATCGTATTGGGATAATTGGTAGTATTGTTATTAAAGACCGTAAGATTATGTCTAGTGATGGTATATTAGTTATTATTGCTAATATTAATGTTAAAAGAAATGAGTTATTGATAAAACCGACAGTTACTACTAGAGGGTTTATTCAAATAAACGAGAATGAAGAATTAATTAAAGAGATTAGTAATATGGCTAATACTATTATTATAAAAAGTTTAAAGACATCTAGATTAAATTATCAAGAATTAAAGAATAACCTTATTCAAGAAATAGCACCATTTATATATGAAAAAACAGGTAGAAAACCAATTATCTTACCTGTCATAATGGATGTGAAAAATAAAAGAGCTAAATAATTAGCTCTTTTTTATTTGGCTTCTTCTTGAACTCTTGTTTCTCTTATAACAGTTATTTTAATAGTACCAGGATATTGCATTTCATGTTCAATCTTTTCTTTAATATCTCTAGCTATCTTATAACTGGTTACGTCGTCGATTTTTTCTGGTTTAACAATAACTCTTAATTCTCTACCAGCTTGCATTGCAAAGGTCTTATCGACACCTTCAATATCGTTAGCAATACTTTCTAGTTGTTCTAATCGTTTAATATAGTTTTCTAATGAATCGTTTCTAGCTCCAGGTCTTGATGCTGATAGAGCATCACCGATAGCTATTAATACGGAAATAACACTATTAGGTTGTTCGTCACCATGATGAGATGCTATTGCATTAATAACGGTATTATCTTCTTTATATTTCTTAGCTAGATTGACACCTATTTCAACATGGCTACCTTCTAATTCATGGTCGATAGCTTTACCTATATCATGTAATAAACCAGCTCTTTTAGCTAAAGTAACGTTTTCACCTATCTCGCTAGCAATAACACCCGCTAGATGAGCTACTTCTTTAGAGTGTTGTAAAGCATTTTGGCCATAACTAGTACGATAATATAGTCTTCCTAAAATATCAACTAGTTCAGGTTCCATCTTAGTTATACCTAATTCAAATAATGCTTCTTCACCATGTTCTCTAATCTTAGTCTTTATTTCTTTACATGTTTTATCATATAATTCTTCAATACGAGCTGGATGAATACGTCCATCTTTAATTAATCCTTCAAGAGTTAATCTAGCAATTTCTCTACGTAGAGGATCAAAACTAGATAAGACGACCGCTTCTGGAGTATCATCGATAATTAAATCGACCCCAGTAATAGCTTCAATAGTTCTAATATTACGACCTTCACGGCCAATAATACGGCCTTTCATATCGTCATTAGGTAAATTGACAACTGTAACTGTCTGTTCACTAGCTACATCAGCTGCATATTTTTGCATACTGTTGACTAATAGATCTTTAGCTTTCTTATCAACTTCTAATTCAGCTTCAACTTCTCTTTCTTTGATATATTCAGCTATATCCTTAGCAATATCTTCTTCTACGCGCTTCATAATCATCTTACGAGCATCATCTTTAGATAGTTTAGATATCTTTTCTAGTAATACAATCTGTTCTTTCTTCTTTTCTTCTAAAACATCATAATCTTCTTGTAGGGTTCTTTGTTTTTCAATTATAGTATTTTCTTTTTCCGCTATTAAATTTTCACGATTTTGAAGTGTTTGATCTCTTCGATCAATATTACTTTCTCTTTGTAATAAACGTTCTTCAATTTCTTTAGCTTCATTTTTCTTCTCTTTTATTTCTTTGTCAACCTCTAATTTTAATTTATAGGTTTCTTCTTTAGCTTCTAAAAGAGAATCTCTTTTTATTCGCTCCGCTTCTTTTCTTGCTTTGTCAATTATATTATCAGCTCTATTTGCTGCTGTTTTACCTTTGATGTAATTAATAATTAAAATTGCTGCTATCCCAACAATTATACCAATCATAACAAGAAAGATGGAGAACCAATAATTAGTCATAATTAACCTCCATATCCCTTCTAATAAGCATTATAAAATGGTATCTAATATAATGCTTCTATTATATTGTAAATGGCATTAAATATAAAGTCAAGAAAAGGACGATAATTCGTCCTATTTTTCTTTATCTTGCGTTTTTTTATTAGCACCTATACCATAATAATCTCTAACTTTTTGTTCTAATTCTTCTTTAAGTTTAGTATTTTCTTTTAATAAAGCCTTGACATTTTCTTTACCCTGGCCAATTTTTTCTCCTTTATATGCATACCATGCCCCACTTTTTTCTAGAATATTAGCATCAGTTGCTAAGTCGATTATTTCTCCTTCTCTACTGATTCCTTCACCATAGATCATATCAACTGAAACTGTTTTAAAAGGTGGGGCCACTTTATTTTTAACTACTTTGACAATCGTGCGATTACCAATAACATTTTCACCTAATTTTAATTGTTCAGCTCTTCTAATATCTAAACGGATAGTTGAGTAAAACTTTAAGGCTCTACCACCAGGAGTAGTTTCAGGATTACCAAACATAACTCCTATTTTTTCACGTAATTGGTTAATAAAGATAGCGGTTGTCTTAGTTTTACCAATAGTTCCAGATAATTTTCTTAAGGCCTGACTCATTAATCTAGCTTGTAAACCAACGTGATTATCGCCCATTTCGCCTTCAATTTCCGCTTGTGGTACTAAGGCTGCTACTGAATCAACGACAATAATATTGACCGCTTCACTGCGTACTAAAGCCTCACATATCTCTAAAGCTTGTTCACCAGTATCAGGTTGTGATAATAACAATTCATTGATATTAACCCCTAATTTTTTAGCATATACTGGATCTAAAGCATGCTCTGCATCGATAAAAGCTGCACGTCCTCCTTGTTTCTGCGCTTCAGCTATCGCCTGTAAAGCAAAAGTTGTCTTACCACTTGATTCTGGACCAAATATTTCAATTATTCTCCCCTTGGGAAAACCACCCACACCTAAGGCAATATCTAATGCTATCGATCCACTAGGACATGTATCTACTTCAATATGACTATGTTCACCTAACTTCATGATTGAACCTTTACCAAATTGTTTTTCTATTTCATTTAAAACTTGTTCTAAGGCTTTATCCTTATCTGTTATTTTATTCATTGTTTACCTCCATATCATTATATATTCATTGTATACTAAACCAATTAAAAAAGCAATAGCAAAACGAACGTTTGTTTGATTAATTTTGTATATAAATGTTAACTAAAAAATAAAAACTCTTATCAATAATAAGAGTTTTTAATCTTTATTTTTAATACTTTTATTTTTTATTATTTTTCAAATATTAAGTGTTTATTCATCATGTAGTATTGAATGCCTGAAATGATTGATAAGATAGTAGCTAAGATTAATAAGAAGTCAGCTACTTTTAAATTATATAATTCAAAAGGTAAATTGTAGAATAACATTAAGATAATACCTATCATTAAACAAGCAGCTTTTACTCTACCTGTTTGAATAGCTGATATTACTTTTCCTTTGTTACCTGAAATCATTTTAATGGCATTAGTAATACTATCTCTAACGATAATAACAACTGGAATAATCGGATGAATAAAACCTTGAGCACTTAAGATAATGAGAACAGAATTAACTAATACTTTATCAGCAATTGAATCTATCATCTTGCCAAAGTCAGTGATAAGATTATATTTTTTAGCTATATAACCATCAAAGTAATCAGTAATTGATGCTATCATAAATAGGATACCTGCTAATACATATTTACTATCAACTAAAATAGTATTTACTTTATAGGTGGGAAAAGTTACATTAATTGAATAGAACGGAAATAATAAGATAAAGATTATAACAACAGTTAATATTAACCTAAGCATTGTTAACTTATTTGGTAAATTCATTTTCATAGTTTATACCTCCACTACTTCTTCATAATTTTTAATTATTGATAATTCAGGGCTTTTAAATTGATCTTTCCCATAATAATTAATAAGCAAGTATAGAATTAAAGCTATTAGAATAAAGATAATAAGATAAAAATACTTAGGTGGTAACATAAAACTTCTCTTCTTATTTAAGGTATATGGGGAAGTAATTTTTTTCTTTTCCGTCTTTTGTTTTTCATTAGCTCCCTTAATAGCATCTACTGGTATCTTTGAAGTATAGTCAAAAAGAAAATCATTGAACTCATCGACTAGTTTATCAAAATCAAGACCTAAATATTTAGCATAATCTCTAATAAAATATTTTAGATAGAAAACATCTTTAAAGGCTTTAATATTACCTTCTTCAATATTTTCTAACTGACTAGCTCGAATATTTAAATCTTCAGCAGCTTCTTCAATACTGACGCCACTCTTTTCTCTAGTCTCCTTTAACTTCTGTCCTAAATCTTTCAATTTAACACCTTCTTATAAAATTAAAATAACAACATTTATAAGCCATGTTCTGTCCCTCCAAAGAGGTGGCAAACATTTATCTATGAATTATACATTCATCCCTCAATTCGTTCTGTTTCTTCATGAGAGTTCCCCTACCAAATTTGGGTTTCTCGCTTGTGGGGTTTACCAACGTTTCATTTATCTTATTTCTAAGATAATTCGTCTCTGTGGCACTTTTATACCAATAAACCATATCTAAGACTTAGGTTTATTAGGAGCCGTTAGTATTACTACCCTAGGTTATTGTTTCCCTAGGCACAAACACTACAGACATCACAGTCTGTGCGAGCATGGACTTTCCTCTATATAACAAGTATACAGCGTTTGCCTAAATATTGTTATTCATCTTTTCCATATACAATTTTTTCTAAGTGAGATAGTCGTCTTAATATATCAACATTAGTTACTTCCTTTTCGCCTTGTCTTGCTATTTCCATATCCATTTTAATATTACGAAATTCCGTTTTAAGGCGAAGATTTTCTTCCAGAAGTTCTTTTTTCTCAATTTCTAATTTTTCAATCATATCGATAAATTGTTCATAATCTCTAATAATTAGATCGAGAAATTTATCTACTTCTTTAAGACGGTAACCACGTGTATCAATTTTAAATTCTTTTTCCAATATATCTTGGGGTGTCAAAATTATCTTATCTTGATACATCTATTCCACCTCACTCTGTATATATTGTGCCAAAAAAATCGCATTTTGTCAATGAACTTTTGCTTTAGTTCGAGAAATACCCCTAACCATTTCCCTAGTCTGTTTAAAGGTTTGATGATAGGTATTAGCCAGACTTACAGCAATAAAACCTTCAATTAAACCCTCGATTGAAAAATTTAATAATAAGCTTAAAAAAGCCCCTATTCCTATTAATATCCATAGAATTAAATAGCTTGGTATTTTAGGACTATTTTTTAAAGCTTTACCTAATACTACCAAAACAATAGATAGCCCAATAATATTATTATTTAAAACAACCCGACTTAAAAGATCTTCCATATAATTATCTCCTTATTAACTATATGAAAGTATTTATTTTTTCTTGCGTTTAAAATGATAAGTAATTAATTTAAGATAACGAATATTAGCAAGCATTTCATCAAATACAACGGAAATGTGGGCGATATCATTCATATGGTTTCTCCTCTAATATACAATATCACTTATATACATATTGTGCATTAGTTTCGACAAAAGAAGTCATTAAAAGATAAATGAATTACTTATAGAAAAATTAAGATATTTATAGTATAATGACAATAGGTGATTTCCATGAGGTATCCAGATGGTCGAAATGGAGAAACCCGTAATGTTACTAATTACGGTAATCGAGGTATGTCATTAGAGAAAGATATTAATCTATCAAATGAATATTATCGTAATATTGATAGAGCTATTATCTATAAGAAACCAACACCGATTCAAGTAACTAAAGTAGCTTATGCTAAAAAAGGTAAGTTAATAAAGGAAGCTTATTTTAAGGTTCCTTCGACTACTGATTACAATGGATTATATAGAGGTAAATATATTGATTTTGAAGCTAAAGAAACTAGAAAAAAACGTTTATTTCCTCTAGCTAATATTCATGGTCATCAAATAGAACATATTAGAAATATTATTAATCATGGGGGTATATCTTTTTTAATAGTAAAGTTTTCAAGTTTAAATAAGACTTATCTTATTAAAGGTGAAGATATTATTGCTTTTATTAATGATAATAAAAATTCTATCCCTATTTCTTTTTTTTCTAATCATGCATATGTAATAACAGAAAAGTATAATCCTAGATTAGAATATTTAGATATAATTGATCAAGTATTTTTTGGAGGCGATATAAGTGAAGAATTTAAGAAAGAAACTAAGAAAGTTGCTTAAGAAAAACACACCACTATTAGTTATCTTATTAGTATTAATTACGATTATAGTATCGGCATTAACTATTGGTACCTTAGGTACAACTATTCTTATTATTTTAGCGTTAATTATCTTGTTAATGTCAAAGTTTGTTAAAAAGAGTAAAAAAACTAAAAAAGGTAGAAAGCGATTAAGAAATTATCTGTTAATATTTGTCTCTTTATTTGGTATATTAGGCATTATTTTTTCAGGAGCTTTTATTTTCTACGTTGTTGAAAATGCTCCAAACTTTAAACCAGAAAATCTATATAAAAAAGAAGCAACTATTATCTATGATAGTGAAAATAATACAATTGCTAAATTAGGTACTGAAAAGAGAGAAAAAATATCTTATGATGATCTACCTCAAGTATTGATTGATGCTATTATTGCTACTGAAGACGCTAGGTATTATCAACATAATGGATTTGATCTACCCCGTTTTTTAATGGCTAGTATTGGGCAAGCAACTGGTAATCGTAGTGCTGGTGGAGCTTCTACAATATCAATGCAAGTTGTTAAAAATAATTTTACTTCGACTGATCAATCAATATTAAGAAAATTTACCGATATTTATCTATCAATTTTTAAATTAGAAAAAAATTATACTAAAGAGCAAATATTAGAATTCTATGTTAATATTCCTTATCTTGGAAGTAGTTCATATGGGGTTGAACAAGCCAGTCGTACTTACTTTGGTAAATCAGTTAAAAATATCAATTTAGCTGAAGCTAGTTTAATTGCTGGAATGTTTCAAGCACCAGGGGCTTATGATCCATTACTTAATCCTGATAAAGCAACCGAGAGAAGAAAAACAGTTTTATATTTAATGAAAAAACATGGTTATATTAGTGCTGAAGAAGAAAAGATCGCTAATAGTATTCCTATTAAATCATTATTAAAAGAAAATAAAACAACTAAGACAGCCGAAAAATATCAAGGATATATTAATACTGTTGTCGAAGAAATTATTAGAAAAACAGGTTATAATCCATATAATACACCAATGAAAATATATAGTAATATGGATGCTAAAAAACAAGATCATATAAATGCTATTATTAATAGTGAAAGTTTTAAATTTATTAACGATGTTGTTCAAACTGGTATTGCTGTCTTAAGTACTGACGATGCTAAAATATTAGCCGTTGGGGCAGGACGTAATATTGAGGGTGAACGTAGTTATAATTATGCAACCATGATAAATAGACAACCGGGATCTAGTGTTAAACCATTCTTTGATTATGGTCCAGGCATGGAATATAATAATTGGTCTACTTATACCCCATTCTTAGATGAACCTACCACTTATAGTAATGGTAAACCAATTGGTAACTGGGATGGTAAATATATGGGGCTTATGACTATGCGAGATGCTTTAGATCAATCTCGTAATATTCCAGCTCTAAGAGCTTTTAAACAAGTGGATAAGAAAAATATTATTGATTTTGTTCAAAATGTTGGTTTAAAACCAGAAGTTGATGGTGGTAGCCTTCATGAAGCTCATGCTATTGGAGGATATAATGGTAGTTCTCCAGTTGAATTAGCGGGTGCATATGCAACTATTGGTAATGGTGGCTATTATACTGAACCTTATAGTGTCAGCAAGATTGAATATCGCGATACTGGTGCTACAACCGAATTTAAACCAAAGAAAGAAAGAGTTATGAGTGATTCGACAGCCTTTATGTTAGCTGATATTTTATATGGGTCTGTCGAAACGGGATTTAACCACAATCTTAAAATATCAGGTTATAATTATGCTGCTAAATCTGGGACAACTAACTTTGATGATAAAACTAAACAAGCATATAAACTCCCTGCTGCTGCTACTAACGATGCTTGGGTAGTTGGTTTTAATCCGGATTATGTTGTATCCTTCTGGTATGGGTATGAAAAAATATCTAATAAATATTACAATACTACTAATATTGCTTTTACTCAAAGAACTAGATTGTTTAAAGCAATAGCACCTGGTATTTTTGAAAAGAATAATAAAAAGTTCCCCGTACCTAATAGTGTTGTTAGGGTAAAAGTTGAAGACGAAACGATTCCAGCTATGTTACCTAGTGAGTATACACCTAAAGATATGATTACTTATGAATACTTTAAAAAGGGTACTGAACCTACTGAAATATCACCACGATTTAATAAACTAACGGAGAATGTTAAAAACTTAGATGCTACTTATAATAGTACTACTAATAGTTATGTATTGACATGGGATAAAGTAAGTACCCCTAGTTATCTAACTGACGAGTATTTTACTAAAAATTATCAATCATTCTATGGTAAATATACTAATAAGTATTTAACTAAATATAAAGCTTATAATGATAGTGCTTTAGGTAAGATAGGATATAATATATATAGTAAAGATGCTACTACTGGCGAATTAACTTTTATCGCTTTTACTGAAAATAATACTTTTAGTGAAGCGGCTACTGATGATTCAAAAACATATGTAGTAAAGACTGGATATTCAATTATGAAAAATAATCAAAGTGATGGTAGTGAGATTACTATTACGGCTGATATACCTGCTCCAGTAGTAACAGCAGAATTATATGGAGATGCTGTCGTTAATATAACAGTTGGTAGTACTTATACTGATTTTTCACCACAAGTAATTGTTTTAGAAGATGCTATTAATGTTACTGATCAAGCTACTATTACGAAAACAATTACTAAGTTATCTAACAATTCAATAGTTGAAGCTATTGATACATCAGTACCAGAAACATTCCAAATAACTTATAATATAGAATATAAAACCTTTACTGATTCAATTAATAGAGTAATAATAGTTGAAGCCTTAGAATAAAAAAAGAGTAATTATTACTCTTTTTTTTGGCATATATCTTTTAGATAACAGTTAGAACATTCGGGTTTAATAGCTTTACAATGATATCTACCAAATAAAACCAATTGATGATGACTTCTAGACCATTTATCTTTAGCTATTAATTTCATTAATTTATGTTCTATTTGTTTGACATTATCTTTTTTATTAGCTAATTTTAATCGTTTAGATACTCTAGCTACATGGGTATCGACAGCAATACAAGGCTCGTTGTATAAGACACTTAAGACAACGCTGGCAGTCTTTCTACCTACTCCTGGTAAAGTCTCTAAAATGGCTCTATTTGAAGGCACAACGCCATGATATTTCTCATCTAAGATAGTAGCTATATCTTTTATAAAGATAGCTTTCTTATGAAAAGTACCAATAGGTCTTAAAATGTGTTCTAAATCACTTAATTTAGCGCATTTTAACTTCTTTAGATTAGGGTATTTAGTAAATAACTCTTTAGTTACTTCATTGACTCTCTTATCAGTAGTTTGACTACTCAATACTACAGCCATCAATAATTCATAATCTTGATGATAATTTAATTCACATTTAGGATTAGGATATAACCTATCTAAGGTATTTAATATGACATCTATTTTTTTATTCATTATCTTCTTCTAACCAATTATAACTAAATACTTCTACTTTATCTTTGTTATTTTTTCGATCTACATGATGTTTTTTAACATCATTTATATTTTTAAGACCTTTCTTATTCCATTCATAGATAATTTTATCAATATAACGAAGATTAGCTACACCATTAAAAGTAGCTTCCTTTAAAGCTTCAATTATTAATTCATTACTAATATTACTATCAATCCAAGCATTAATAATTTCATATTCCATTGGTGATAAAGTGCGCCCGAATTCTTTTTCAAAAGCTTCAAAGATATAACTATTATTATTTTTATTAGTATTTATATGTTCTAATAATAAAACCGATATTTTATTATAAAAGGATTCTAACGATATATATTCATTAGTTACTTTTTTATGATCTTTATCAACTTTAACATCAATCATATCTTTATCTTTTAATCCTTGGATTAATCCTAATACCTCATTATTATTTAAACCCATATCAATAGCTATCTTTTCAATATTTAAGATAATATTATTACCTTCATTCATTAAATAACTTAAAAAGATAAATTCATCACTAGTAAGACCTATCTTTTTATAGTTCTTTAATAATAATTTAGATATTGATATATTACCCATTTTTATAATATCAAGTAGATTATTAGTTTTCATAGTTGAGCCCTCCTATCTTTGATATTTAGTTAAGATATAGTTTTTAATATCTATAGCATCATTATTTAACTGACCATAAACAATTAATTTTTCTAATTCATTATATATTATTCCTAGTTGTTTATTATCATCAATATTTAATATATCCTTTAATTCATTAAAAGTCATCTTCATATCAGCTTTACTTTTAATAGGGATTAAATTATATTCTTCTTCTAAATTATAATAATTAATATGTTTAATATTATATACTACTTTTATTAAATCTAAGCCATATCTATATAAAGTATAACGATCAATATTAGTAGTTTTTAACAATGCTTTTATCTTATTAATAGTATTTAACTCATCTTTATTAAAATACTCCCAAGGGGCTTCTATTTGCGCCCATATACCCAATTTATCATCAATAATATTAACATTAGCTAAATTATTTAAAGATAGTTCTTTATCTAATTTTAATTCTAATAATAATTCAATTCCATACCTATTATTAGGGTTATCAAATATCCTATCTAATTCTTGTCTTCTACGTTCATATGATAGATGCTTTAATAAATCTTTATGTTCTATTATAGCACTCTTTAATAGCTTATCAATATTAAAATTTAAGGTTGTTGCAAATCTAATGGCCCTTAATATTCTTAAACTATCCTCAGCCATTTTAAAATATGGATCACCAACACTTCTAATTAAATGATTATCTAAATCCTCTATACCATTTAATAGATCAACAATAGTACGATCTTTATCCATACATAAAGTATTGATAGTAAAATCTCTTCTAGTAATATCTTCTCTTAATGAATCAACATATTCAATAGTAGGTTTACGATTATTTTCATACGATATATCTTTACGAAAAGTAGTAATTTCTATATCTATATCTTTATATCTAATAACAATAGCACCATATATCTCATCAACAGATACAATATCATTAAATATCTTCTTTATATCATCAATATGAGCATTGGTACATATATCAATATCATCTGATATTTTACTTAAACAATAATCTCTAACAAAACCACCAACAATATATGCTTGATAGTTATGATTATCTAATATGTTTAATACTTCAATAGCTATATCTAACATATTATCACCTACTTTAGATTATACTACCTTTTATTTAAATTAAAAAGTCTTAACCATATATTTAAGACTTATTCAATAAAAAAAAGCCCATGGGCTTTTTTATTAGTTAACTGCTTCTTTTAATTTGCTTCCTGCTTTGAATGCAACAACATTTCTTGCAGCAATTTGAACAGTTGCGCCTGTTTGAGGATTACGTCCTGTACGTGCGCCTCTTCTACGACTTTCGAATGTTCCAAATCCTACTAAAGTAACTTTCTTTCCTCCCTTTAGTGATTTTGTAACACTACTTACAAATGCATCTAATGCACGTGCTGCATCAGCTTTTGTAAGGCCAGCATCTGCTGCCATTAATTCGACTAATTCTGCTTTTGTCATATTCTTACCTCCCATATTTTTTCTATTAAGCATACTATGCTTACATATATAAAATAACACTTTTTTCCAATAAAATCAATGGTTTTTTGAAAAAAATAGAAAAAACGAGATATCTCGTTTTTCTATAAAATTATGGCAATTAAGTTTCCCGAACCTTTATTTACTATTTTAGCTAAAGTTCGTTGAAGCTTATATCTAGTATTTTCAGGCATTAATGAGAGTTTTGCTTGTATTCCTTCTTGTACTAAGACATCTAAACTGCGACCAAATATTTCGGATTTCCATATATTAGAAGCATCTTGTTCATAGTTCTTCATTAGATAATCAATTAATTGTTTACTTTGCATTTCTGATCCTATAATAGGTTCAAAAGTACTTTCAACATCGACTCTAATCATATGAATACTTGGAGCAACCGCTTTTAATTTGATACCATAGCGAGATCCTTGGCGAATAATTTCTGGATTATCTAATTTCATATCAGCTAGAGTTGGTGCTGCTACTCCATAACCAGTTTGTTTTACCATCTTAAGAGCATATTTAATTTGATCATATTCTCTTTTAGCTTCATTATATGATTGGAATAACGATAATAATTCAGCACGATTAGTAACATTGATACCAATTATTTCTTTTAAAGCTTCATTATATAGGTTATTGGGAGCATGTAAATTGATAGTTATGTCACCAGTAGAAGCATTTACTTCAGATAAATAAGCTTTACTAATGAATTCATTTTCTAAGAAATGTTTAGTTATATTGTCGATATCTCTTAACTTATCAACTTCAATAACACTCTCTTTTATTTTCTCAACATACATTTTTTTAATTTGATGTTCTGGATTTAAAACACTGATCCATTCTGGCATATTAACCTTTACTTCTAAGACTGGGAATTCATATAATGCTTCTTTTAGAATATTGTAGATATCTTTTTCATTCATCGCTTCAATACTTATTGGTATAACTGGAACATCATGTTGTTCTCTTAAAGTGTTAGCCATATGTTCAGTTTCAGGTAACATTGGGTGAGTAGAATTTAATAAGACGATAAAAGGTTTACCTATTTCTTTTAGCTCAGTAATTACTCGTTCTTCGGCTTCGACATAATCACTTCTTGGTATTTCACCTATTGAACCATCAGTAGTTACGACAATACCAATTGTTGAATGATCTCTAATAACTTTTTCAGTACCTACTTCAGCTGCTTCAATAAATGGTACTTCATCTTCATACCAAGGTGTTCTAACCATTCTAGGACCATTTTCATCTTCATAACCCTTAGCTCCTGGTATAACATATCCAACACAATCAACTAATCGGATATTAGCTGTAAAATCATCAATAGCTATCTTAGCTGCTACATTAGGAACAAATTTAGGTTCAGTAGTCATGATCGTTTTACCTTGAGCACTTTGTGGTATTTCATCTAAAGCTCGTTTACGTTCAAACTCATTATCAATATTAGGAATGACTAAACTTTCCATAAATTTTTTAATAAAGGTTGATTTACCAGTTCTTACTGCTCCTACTACGCCTAAGTAAATATCACCATTAGTTCGCTCAGCAATACTCTTAATAATATCTATTTTTTCCATACAATCCCTACTTTCATAATCTTTTCAATAAAACTTATGCATAACTAGTTTATTATATGAAAAAAAAGCATCATTTGTATGATGTTTTTTATAAAATTATTTATTATTATGATTCGTCAACCATTTTTTCTATATTATCAGGAACTTGGTCGTGTAATACAGCTTTGACGATACTATCTTCTTTTTCTTTAGATACTTCGCGCCCTGTAATATTACTTATTTCTTTTACTAGATCACGAAGTGTTTGTTCATCTTTTAAATCGCCTTTTTGTAATTTATTAGCTAAACCTAAAATCGTTTCTTTATTAACATTAGTCTTTTTCTCAACTCTTTTAAAGAATTCATCACTAAATCTAAACATATAATACCCTCCTGTGGTATTATATGAGAATTATCTTAATTGGTTATTATAACTCGGATCTAGCTTTAAATTGTAATTCAATAGGAGTACCAGTAAAATCAAAATTCTCTCTGATTTTATTTTCTAAGTATCTTTTATATGAGAAATGAATTAATTTTTTATCGTTTACTTCAAAAGTAAATTTAGGTGGTTTGATACCCGTTTGGGTAACTCCTAATACTTTTAATCTTTTACCCTTATATGATGGAGGTGGGGTTAAAATTACAGCATCCATTATTATTTCACCTAATAAACTGTTTTTAACTTCTTTCCTAATATTATCGTTAACTTTAATTATTTCGGGCATTAAAGTATGAACGCGTTTAGTAGTTAATGACGAAAGAAAGACTATTGGGGCATAAGATATAAATATAAAGTGGGCTCTAATTAATTTTTCATATTGATCGATAGTTAAATCGTTAACTAAATCCCATTTATTGACAACAATAATGACACCTCGACCCGCTTCGATGGCATATCCTGCTATATGTTTATCTTGTTCAGTAATACCCTCATTACCATCAATAACAATTAAACATATATCACTTCGTTCAATAGCTTTCATAGCTCTTAATACACTATATTTTTCAATATTTTCCCAAACTTTACCTCTTTTTCTAATGCCCGCTGTATCAATGCCTACAAAACGTCTTTTTTGATAGGTAAATTCTATATCGATAGCATCTCTAGTAGTACCTGCTTCATTGCTTACTATTAGACGATCTTCATTTAATAAAGCATTTATTAAACTACTTTTACCTACATTAGGGCGGCCAATAACACAAAATTTAATAATATCTTCGTCATATTCTGCTTCATCTTTTATTTCAAAGTTATTTACAATAGTATCTAATAGGTCGCCAATACCGATATTGTGTTCTGAACTAATAGGAATATACTCATCAAAACCTAATTCATAAAAATTATAGATATTATCTTTAGCTTCTTTAGTATCTATTTTATTAATAGCTACTATTATTTTTTTACCTGATTTTTTTAAAATATCTCTAATAACATAATCGTTAGTTGTTAAAGCTTCTTTACCATCGATGACCAAAATAACCATATCAGCTTCAGCAATAGCAATTTCTGCTTGGATACGGATCTGCTCATTAAACGATGCATTACTTATATCGATACCTCCAGTATCGATAACATTAAATAAATAATCTTTATATTGAGCTCTTTCATATATACGATCTCTAGTAATACCAGGGGTATCTTCAGTAATAGCTACTTTTTTGCCCACTAAACGATTAAATAAAGTCGATTTACCAACATTTGATCGTCCAACTAGTGCTACAATTGGTAATTTCATATTAATCACCTATTTCCTACAACATTATATCATAATTATGTTATTTTTATGGCTTCTTTTAATATTTCTTTAGCTTTATTGCCATAAATAATTTTACTGTATTCTAAAAATTTTAAATAACTTATTTCATCAATATTATGAATAATAGCATAATATTTCTGATTATAATAATACTTATCTATATAATTACCTAATATATTAAAATAATCATAATCGTCTATTTCATATATAAAAGTATTATTAAGTTCAAAGATAATTTTCATATCAATAAAATCAATACCTAATTGATCATCTTCAATCAGGGGCTCTATTTCCATAATAACTCCATATATATTATCAATATATACTTTAACTAAATGTTCACCAATTAAATAAATATTATGGTATTTCATTAATATCATAATAATTTTTTTAAAATATTCCTGAATACTCTTAGGATCTTCTAAACATATTTCTCCTAAAATATATTTATTTAAAAATAGGATGGTTTTTTCATTATGTATTTCAATTTTCATGACAATCACCTAGGATATTGTATGATAAATTATCTTATTGGTTTAAAAAAAGAACAATTAAATTGTTCTTTCTATTTTTTCTAACACTTCATCTTTACCCACTTTAGTAATACTAGAGAATGTTATAAATTCATCACCTAATACTAAATCTAAGGTATCTAAGATTAATTTACGTTGTTTTAATTGTGAAGTAGTACCTACTTTATCAAATTTCATACCTACTACTGTAACTGGTTGTTCATAATATTTTAAAAAGTTATACATTAACATATCGTCTTCAGTTGGTTTGTGTCTAAAATCTATTAACATAAAGACATGTTTTAATGGTTCTCTTTTTTCAAGATATTCTTCAATCATCATTCCAAATTTACGTTGTTGTTTTTTATTAACAGCTGCATATCCATATCCTGGTACATCTACTAAATAAAAACTATCATTTACTAAATAAAAGTTTAATGTTTGGGTTTTACCTGGAGTTCTAGATGTCTGGGCATAGTTTTTTCTATTTATGATAGTATTGATAAAGCTACTTTTACCAACATTGCTTCTTCCTACAAGTAAAAATTCTGGCTTGCCATCAGTGGGATATTGACTCCTTCTAACGGCACTAATCTTCAGCTCTACACTACTGATTTTCATTATAAATCACCTTTCAATATGTTATATTATATCAAAAAATAAAAAAAAAGCAACTTAGCCCCTTATTTTATGGGTATTTGTTGCTCTTTTATTATTTAAAATCTGGATGATCATCAAGATATGTTTTACATAAACCATCTAGATCTTCAATAAATTTATCAACTTGTTCCCAACTAGCTAAACGGACACCACTAGCATATTTATGACCACCACCACCATAGCGAAGAGCTAATTCATTAACAATTGGTCCTCTGGAACGAATAGCACCTCTAATAACATCATTTTTATAATCTTGAGAGAAAGTAACCCAAACAATAACTTCTTTAATATTATTAAATTCATTAATCATATTACCAGCACTAGCTGAATCGACACCAAATTCGGTTATCTTTTCGGTTGGTATCTTGATATAACCTAATTTATTATCGGTAACATTCATATTCATACCAATATAACCCTGTAACCTAACTTCACTTAATGGTCTAGCGTATAATCTAGCATATAATTCTTCAATATTTAATTTCATTTTTTTAATTATTTGCGAAGTTATTTCAAAAGTATGAGCACTAGTATAATAGTATAAAAAACGATTAGTATCAGATACAATACCCATAAATAAAACTTCAGCGGTTTCTTTAGTCAAATTTAATCTTGTTTTATTACATAAGTCAATAATCATTTGACTAGTACTAGATGCACCTTCATCGACTATTTCTAAATCACAAAATTTATCGATGAATGGGTGATGATCTATTTTAATAGTATATTTAAAATCTTTAACACTAACTCCATCTACTCGCTCTTCATCGGGAGTATCTAATACTATTAATAAGGCATCTTTGGTTATATCATCTTCTTTTATCTTATCTAGTTTTCCAAAATGGTAAAATTTTGCAGCTGTTATACCTACTGCCAAAACATTTTTATGGGGAAATTTATGTTTGATAATATCGCGTAAGGCGACTTGTGATGCTAAACAGTCAGGATCTGGTCCAATATGCCTAGCTATAACAATATTTTTAAATTTTTTAATTTGATTGTAAACTTTCTTATACATTCTATCCTTCCTTACTAACTATTTCATATGTTTCCCTAGCAATCATTAATTCTTCATCAGTAGGTATAACATAACACGCTATTTTCGAATTTTCAGTAGTTATTTTAGCTTGTTGTTCTCTTATATTATTGTTGGTTTCATCTAAATATATACCTAGAGGAGCAAGCATCTTAATGATATCTTTTCTTAAATCAATGTTATTTTCGCCGATACCTGCTGTAAAGCATATTATATCAGCTCCACCTAATAAAGTATTATAACTTGAAATAAAAGATACTATTTTATTAAGATAAATATTATATGCTAATTGACATCTCTCATTACCTTCATTTAGTCCTTTTTCTATATCACGAAAATCAGAACTTACACCGCTGATACCTAAATAACCACTATGATAATTTAATTCGGCCATTACTTCATCAATATTCATATTAGTTTTATCCATCATATATGGAATAATAGCTACATCAATATCACCACATCTAGTACCCATAGGTAATCCTGCTAACGGTGTAAAACCCATACTAGTATCGATACTTATACCATCTTTAATAGCACATATACTACTACCATTACCTAAATGGCAACTAATAATTTTTAAATTTTTATTATTTAACATTTTTGTTAATTCTTGAGCTATATATTTATGGCTTGTCCCATGAAAACCATATTTTCTAACTCCATATTTTTCATACCATTCATAAGGAACTGGATATATATAAGCTTCTTTAGTCATTGTTTGATGAAAAGCTGTATCAAAAACAGCAATACTTATACAATTTGATAATAATTTATTAAAAGCTTCTATACCAGTAATATTAGCTGGATTATGAAGTGGCGCTAATGGTGAAATATGATTAAGATTTGCTAATACTTCGTCATTAATTATTAGAGCATGAGTATATTTTTCACCACCATGAACTACTCGATGGCCAATACCTTTAATATCATTAATATCATTGACAATTACTAAATCAATTAACTCTTTTATTAAGATATTGACAGCTTCTTCGTGGTTTTTAATATTAATTTGTTGATCAATAGTCTTATTATTAAAGGTAATAGTATACGAACTATTAGCTAAATTAATACGATCAAATATACCATAACATATTAATCTTTCTTCAGGCATTTCAAATAATTTAAACTTTAAAGTTGAACTGCCAGCATTGATCGAAAGTATTTTCATAAACCTCACCTTATAGTAATTATACAATAAAAAAGAGACTAAATATAGTCTCTTTATAAATATATTAAAAATTAATTATTATTATTTTCCTGAACCTTCGGTATTGCCCATTCCGCCACCACGTTGTGCACCTTGACCACCACTAAGATCTTCTTCTGCTCTAGTAATTAAATTTCTTACCATGTAACCACCAACAGTACCATTACGTCTTGATGTGGTGTCTGCTCCAAGATTAACTCCTAATTCGTTAGCTACTTCATATTTCATTCTATCAATAGCTTGTCTTGCTCCTGGAACAAGTATTCTACTATTTTGACGTGAACTAGTATTACCATAGCTTCCACCAGTGTTATTATTCATTTTTTCACCTCCCGACATTATTATGATGTGACAAAAAACGTCTAACATACATATTTATTGTTGGTAATTAATACTAAAAAACGATATTGGTCGAATAATTATACATAATTTAATTTATTTTGGTTATTATATATATAGTCTCTTATTATTAAATAAATGGCATAATATGTAAATTTTATTTTTTTATAAATTATTATTAGTATGTGTTAAATATTTAAAATAATACAAATTTTTATATAAAAAAAATAATATCAATTGATATTATTTTTTATTAACTCTTACCTTCAAGACTATAGACACTTAATAAACGCTGATATATACCCGGCTCTATTAAATCAATCGTATTGATAGAAGTTTCTAAAGCCATTTTATATTCACCGCGATTAAATAATACTTCAGCATTATTTAATCCTTGTTCTACTTGTGGTTTTAAACTGCGATAGCGATTACCATATACAATAGCCATTTCTACTAACATAGCTGTTTTAACCATTTCGTTAGTAGTATTATATAATTTCAATACTAGATCTCTTGCTGTATCTACTCTAATATTTAATACTTTAATCGCTATTGGTTTTTTTTCTAATTCGCTAACTATATTTTTTATTGATTCACTAGCTTCTTTTAACTGTATATAATAACTATTAGGAATAATTGGTAATTTATAACATCTGATTTTACTTTTAGCTCTATTTAATAAAGCTTGAATATCTCCCAATTGTTCTCTAGCTCTAATTTCATCTTCATGCATACTTCCTAAGGTCTGTAATCTACTATCTAGACGATCTTCAGTAGCTACTAAACGGATAGTTAAATTTTCTAATTCTTTATTTAGTTTAGAATAAGGCCATAATTTATTTTGTTTATTTTCTATTAAAGCATTTAAATCAGCATTAATAATATTTATTTCTTTACTAATATTATCCATCTCTGCTACTTCTTCATCAGATAAATCATAATTATACTTAACATTTTCTAATTGAACATAAATATCAGTTATTACTTTATTTATTTTATTAACTTTATTCTTAAATGGGATAATATTTTCTTCAAAAGTATTTTTATGAATTTTTTCATTTTCAAAATCATTAAATAACGAATCAAAATATTCTAAGATAGTCTTTAATTCAAATAAACCATCTTCAAGATTTAATACTTTAGCTTTATCTAAAATAGCATTAATCTTCTTATTAGATTCGTTGATATTATAATCAATATTTAAATAATCTAATTGATAACCATCTCTAGTCATCTTACTATATAGATTTTGAACTTCTTCTATCTTTTTAGGTATTAAAACTTTAGACATCAAGATAATATTTGGACCTTCCTCAACCGTAATGCTCATATTATTAATCATTTCATCTAAGGCTTTAACAATATGAAATACTTCTTCGTAATCATTATTATCCATATATTCTTCAAATTCTTGAAATCTTTTTTCAATATTCTCTAACTGTAATTCAATTGGTTTGACAAGATCATCAAAATCATTTTTATTACTATTAAATTTATTAATTAAATCACGATACATAGCTTTAAATTTAGTTATAGTATTACGGTTGCGTTCTTCACTTAAGGTTATTTCTTTTATTTCACTCAATAATAAATTAGCATTAGTCTTTACTTTATATATTTCCATCTCTACTTTAGCTATTTTATATGTAACAGCTGGATAATCACGTTGTTCCATTAAATAATCTAAGTCTAAGATCATATCTGATATTTTAGAAATACGCTCACCTTTAATATGTTCAAAACGATTATTCCATTCATTAAACTTTTCTTCTAACTTTTCATTTTTAACAATTGTTTCTATTTTAGATAGTTCTGATAGAATAGGAATACTAGTAATTAAATTCTTTTCCTTTTCTAAAGCATCTATTTCTCTTTTATATTTATCAAGTTTATTTTTTTGTAATATATTTAAAATGACAGTTATTAAAACAACTGCTGCTAAAAAGTAGGTCCACATTAATAAAGTTATGTTGTTCATTATCTTCACCCCAATGTTACCATTATCATTATTTTATCATATTTTGTGACATTTTTTTATATTTTTTTTAAAATTTAATAAGTAATTTATTGGAGTTTAAAGCTTTAAGTATAAGTTTTTGTTGACTATATTAAGATTTAATAATATAATTATATGTGCATATTCAAATGGCAGCGTTATTTAGAAATCTATAACGTGTTTAATACCTATATTTTATAGGTTATATCGAGTAGCTGACAGCTGTTAAGTGAGGGTATAGAAATTATAACACCCTATAGATTGGCTCAATAACCGTCCTTGTATAAAGCATAAAGTAAAGGAGGGAAATAAATGTCTAGACATACTGGATCAGATTATAAAAAAGCTCGTCGTTTAGGTTTTTCTATTCTAGAAAGTGGTAAAGAATTAGCTAGAAAACCATATGGACCTGGACAACATGGTAAAGGCCGTAAGGGTAAACTATCTAATTATGGTACGCAATTGTTAGAAAAACAAAAAGTTAAGTTCATGTATGGACTTAACGAACGTCAATTCCGTAAAACTTTTGAAGAAGCTAAAAAATTAAATGGTATTCATGGTGAAGATTTCTTAAGATTATTAGAAAGTCGCCTTGATAATCTAGTATACCGAATTGGATTTACTAAAACTAGAAAAGCAGCTAGACAATTAGTTAATCATGGTCATGTTACAGTTGATGGTAAGAAAGTAGATATTCCATCATACCAAGTAAAAGTTGGATCAGTAATCGGTGTAAAAGATAATTTTAAAGAGCATCAAGTAGTTAAAGAAGCTTTAGAAGCCCAAACAAAAAGAGTTGAATATATTAACTATGATGAAAACAAAAAAGAAGCAACTTATGTTAGATTACCTGAACGTAATGAATTAAATGCTGATATTAATGAAGCATTAATTGTTGAATTCTATAGTAGATAAAAGAAAAAGAAGATTATTAATCTTCTTTTATTTTGTTTATAAGTACTAAAGCTGTACCTACAATAAGAATATTACTAATAGCAATAGCTAAACTGCGTTTATTATAGTATGCTTTATTTTTTAATGATACTTTATATGACTCGTATTGATCTTGACAAGCTTGGGCTTTTTTAGCTTCTGACCAAGTGTCATCAAAATAACGACATGAAACACTTTGATATTCTTTATAAGTTTCTAATGGTTCTGGCATCAATAAATTGACTATACCAACACAACAATAAATTAATGCTATTAATAACCATAATAATAAAATAACATTAACCACTCTTAAAAAGAAAGCTTTTTTATTACTAAATAAGTTCATATAAACCTCCTCTAGTATATATTATACCATTTATTATTTAAATATAACTTTTAAAAAGATTTTTTTACCTTTCTGAATAACTATTTCATTATCAGTATCAATATTTTCATCAACATTATCAATTTTTTTATTATTGATACTAATACCACCTTGTTCAATAAGACGTCTAGCTTCTGATTTAGATGGTGCTATATTACTTAATACTAATAAATCTATAATATTAATAGATGGTATTGTTCTATTTAATTCAATAGTAGGCATATGGGAATCTATTTCTCTATTAACAAATAGTTTTTCCGAAATATCCTTAACTCTATTAGCTTCTTCTTCACCATGAATCAGTTTAGTTATTTCAAATGCCATCGTTTTTTTAGCTTCGACAATATTATATTCACACAAATTTTTTATTTCAATTAAATCAATTTTAGTTAATAATCTTAACATTGATTCAACATCACTATCGGGAATATTAATCCAATATTGATAAAAATCATATGCTGAAGTCTTCTCTCTAGCTACCCAAAGAGCTCCTTTAGCAGTCTTACCCATCTTTTCGCCTTCGCTATTAGTAAGTAATGGGCAAGTAAGTCCTAATACTTCTTTTTGATCCATCTTTCTAACTAAATCACAACCAGCTACAATATTAGCCCATTGATCACTACCACCTATTTGTAATAGACAGTTATATTCTCTATTTAAATGAACAAAATCATAAGCCTGCATAAGCATATAACCCATTTCTAAGAAGGTTAAACCTCCTTCTTCTAATCGTTTTTTATATGCTTCAGTAGTTAGCATCTTATTAACATTAAAATGAATACCTATCTCTCTCATAAAATCAATATAACTTTGTGATGATATCCAATCAGCATTATTTAAAATAATAGCTTTATTATCTCCTTCAGTAATAATAAATCTTTGACATAAAGTCTCTACTTCTTTAATATTATTAGCTATTTCTTCTTTAGTTAACATCTTTCTTAATTCTTTTTTACCTGTTGGATCAGGTATTAAAGCCGTTGCTCCACCTATGATAAGGATACCTTTATGGCCAGCTTCTTGTAAGTATCTAAAGATCATTAAAGCAAAGAAATGACCAATATGAAGACTATCAGCGGTTGGATCGACACCCAAATAGAAAGTTATCTTTTCATTACCTGATAATTTATCTTTTATTAAATCTTCATTGGTTTGTTGATAAATATATCCTCTTTCTTGTAAAAACTTGTAAATATTATCCATATAATCCTCCTATTAAAATAAAACGCCCTTAAGTATTTAAGGACGTTAATACGCGGTACCACCTTAGGTCATAATATAAATATTATGCCCTTCTTTTTTAACGCCAATTGCGTTTTAGCTCCAGATATGTAATTCATCAATTATCTAGATTAGTTTGCACCAACCACTAATTCTCTAAAGACTAAATTATTGACTACTAAAAATCCTTCAACACTAAATATATTATTAATGCTATTATATTAAGATAATTAATAAAAGTCAAATAAAAAAAGAAGATTATTTATCTTCTTCTTTTTCTTTCTTTTCTAAATTTTCGATTATTTCTTTTGAAGCAGCAATTATTTTTTCTTTTACTTCATCAGCCATCTTTTGTAAGACTGGTGTACCTTTTTTAATTACTTCTTCTACTAATTCTTCAGCCTTATCTTTTAATTCATCAGCTTTCTTTTTAGCAATCTTTAGAACTTTTTCACGATCTAAATCATCTAATTCTTCTCTAATTTCATCTATTTTCTTTTCTAAAGTAGCTTTAATTTCTTCAATATCTGTTTCTTTAGCTTTAGCTAATAGATCGTCTATTTTCTTTTTTAGTTCCTTTCTAGTTTCGCTGCCTTTTTTAGGTGCAAATAAAACTCCTAAACCAGCACCAATAATAGTACCTAGGAAAAACTTTCCAAAACCTTTTTTACTCATCGATTTCTTCTTCCTCCTTTTCCTCTATTTTTTCTTCCTTCTTTTTCTTCTTCTTAAATAGATTAATAATAAATGATGAGACGCCATCGACAATACGATCACTTAAAAATGATAATTTATCGGTTGTTAAATCAATTATATTAAAGAAATGGTCTAAAGATGCTACTTTTTGATTAACATCTTTGACAACATCATCTATTTTATTCATAGTAGTGATTACTTTTACTCCAATAATAATAAATATTATTAAAAGGACGGCACCTAAAACGTACAATATAATTGGTAAAGCATCATTTAACATATCCACCTAGATCACTCCTCTTTTTCCTCATACATTGAATCTATTAAATTAAATAAATTATCATCTTCGGTATCATCAACAACATCTTTTATTTTACGATCAGCACTATATTCTAGTCCAAAATCAGTATAATTATCTTCCGCTGCCCCTAAAGTAATATCATCTACTATTGAGTCTTCCCCTTTTTCACTCATATCATACAATAAATTTGTATCATCTACTTTTTCTTCTTGGTCTTCTCCTTTTAAATTAAAGAACATACCTTTATTATCATCTAGCTCTAATTCTTCTTCTAATTCATCAGTTAAAGTACCATATGCTTTCTTTCTCACAATATCAAAGTCTACCTTCCCTTCTTTTACTACTGGTATTTTATCATCTTCTTCTTTAGTAGTTATATCTTCTTTGCGATAATTCTTATCTAAAATGCCATACACAGGTGAAATAATTGGTGATACTCTAAATAATACTTTAGTATCTTTATTATCTTTTTGTTGTTCTTCTCTAATTTTAAGAGCTTCAAAATCTAAGACATTCTTATTTTTGTTATTCTTTTTTTCTTCTAGAAAATCTTCATCTTCAAAGATAACAGGAAATTTAAAGGTTGTTTCTGATTTAAATAACTCCCTTTCGCTGATAATATCTTCCATATTATCTTCTTTTTTATCTTCTTTTTCTGGTTCTAGATCAATACTAGGTTTAATATCTATTTCATCTTTAACATTATCGTTTTTAGTTTCTTCTGGTACTTCTTCAAATAATAAGTTGCGTATTTTACCAAATAATTTCATGAAAGACACCTTCCTTATCTACTATTCAATTGGTTCTTCAATATCGATAATATCATTATCTGATGGTTCGTTATTGTCATTAAAAGTATCATATTCCTGAACATAGTATAGAAAGTTTTTTTCTTTTCTAGTAGGTTCAAAGATATTAAATTTTTCTTCATTAAAATCTAGAACATTACTACCAATTAAAGTTTCAATTACATCATCATTAAATTCTATACTGGTTAAGATATAACAGAAATCATTGATAACTTTATTAAGATACTTCTTAGGTATATATGCTTCTATTTTAGCATAATTATACATCATCTCAACTAAATATTTATGTCCTATCTTATTAATTTCAATATAACCTTCTTTATTATCATACTTTAAAGTTTTAGAATAAAATGCTTGATTTTGTACTTCATAAGGGTCTTTTACTTTATGATAATAACTTATTATATCTACATATAAATAATAAAACTGTCCTTGAGAATATAAAATTTTATTATAGTCAGCACTACTTTCTAATCTAACATCTCTTGGTAAATAAAATCTATATCCCATACCAGTTATATTATGTAATTTATGGTCTTGATTCATAAGGGTATCTATACTTAGATGAAAATCATCATTATATTTTGTAATTTGACAACCAGTTATAAAAACTAGTGAAAGTAGTAATACGAGTGCCTTTTTCATCATTACACCTACTCTTGTTATATTATATCAGAAATAAGAAAAAAGATAAATAATTTTCCTTATCCGTTGACAACTCTCTACAACTAAAATATATCATAAAATAATACTAAAATCTACAAAGTAATTATTTATTATACTTTTGCCTGCGCCAAATTCTGTGTATTTGCATATACTTACATTGACAGTATTTTTAAGGAGGAATATTATGAATTATGGATCTTATCAACCAGGTATGATGCCAAACTATCCCCAACCTATGTTAAATGTAGGAACCGGGCAATATCCAAATGAACCTTATTCACAAGACCAAATAATGCAAAGATTGACAAGTCTTGAACGACAATTAACAAGATTAGAAACTAGAATATCAAGACTAGAAACCCCTTTTCAAGAAACACCCTCACCTGAGCAACAATACCCAACCACTCCGGGTTATGAAATGCCAGAAAGTACTTATCCTTCAAACATGCACATGATGTAAATTAAAAAAATGCTTATGGCATTTTTTTATTGATTACTTCACCCAATTTACGAAAAACCATATGTTTTAAGCGGGGACCAAAGATATCATCAAATATCTTCATCTTATTAGTAATTAATAGATAGATAATAGAACCTACTAATGTGTATAAAATAACAATTGATAAGGCTAAAAGACGACTAGTAGTAGTTATTGGTACTATTAATTTTAATAGTGATAAACTAAATATCATAATCATATTAATGAAAATAATATTGAACAGATGGCGTAGAGTTTTTTCATAATTAATATTGTATATACGACCTAGGTATATTAAACCAGCAACAATACCTGCTAAATAACCTAGTATAGTAGCAGTAATAGCTCCATAGAAGCCATATAAACCCATTTTTTCAAAGGAATAGATTAATGGAATATTTAATGAAGCTTTAGTTAATAAACCTAATCCTAGGCAGGTAAAAACTAATTTATAACGATTAACTGATTGTAAGATAACAATAGTTATACTAAAGAGCGTTCCAAATAAAGCTACAAAAACAAAATAACTAAAGACAATTGGACCCCATTCACTAATACCATAGAAGGTTGTCCATATTGGACGAGCTAAGAAACTTAAACCAACTGTCATAGGTATAGTTATATAAATTAAGATTTGTAAAGCTTGATTTATTTTTCGTTTAATATCTTCGACATTATTTAAAGCAAAACTACTAGATAGGTTAGGTATTAAACTAATAATGAGACCAGTAGCCATAGCCATAATAATCATATTTAATTTATAACCCCAAGTAGATATAATACTCATAACTGATTCAGCTACACCTATATCATAGTTTAAACCATTAACTAAAGTTCTAACTAAAGTAACTATATCGACTGAATTATATATATTTTTTGATATATCGATTACAACAAAAGGAACAGCATATAATAATAACTGTTTAATAATAACCCTATCAGTAAGACGATGTTCTTCTCTAGTAACTTCAGCATGTCTATTAAGATCGCGATCATTATGTTTAATTTTATTAACTAAATATAAATAACTAGATAAAGCTCCAATAAAAGCTCCAAAGACAGCTATACCAACAGCACTACTTAAGTCTAAATGGAAAACTCTTAATGCTAAATAACTACCTAGAATAATAAAACTTACTCTGACGATTTGTTCTATTACTTGGCTAGTAGCTGTTGGAGTAATATATTTATGCCCTTGTAGATATCCTCTTGAAATACTTAAGACGGGTACTATTAAGATAGCTAACGATACTATTCTAATAACAAACGTAACATCTTCTAAAGTATTACCACCTTTAATATTGCCAATAATTAAATAAGCAATATTAGGAGCAAAAAGAATTAATAGAATAAAAGCCCCAACACCCATTAAAGTAATTATTCTTTTACCCAAATAGAAAGCTCTCTCTTTAGAATAATGATATCCTAAAGCATTGTATTCACTAATTAATTTACTCATCGCTAGTGGTAAACCAACAGAAGCTATACCTAAAAAGATAGCATAGATATTATATGAATATCCATATAAGGCTCCACCTTTTTCACCAATAATAGCATAAAAAGGAATAACATATAAGATGCCTAATAGTTTAGTAATAACGATACCAGCAGTAGCAACTACTGTACCTTGTAAAAAGGTATTTTTTTTCATACAACATCACTTCTCATTTCTCATATAGAATCAGTGCTGAGAAACAATATAATTGTTCTTCAGCAAAGATACTAATACTAACTTGGTATTTTATATCGACTACTTTACCATCAAAATCTTCTAAAAAATCATTAATAGCTTTTTCTAGATCTTTTTCATGGTTTTCATCAAATAATTTTACCTTCATATTATCACCTCATAGATATCATATGAGGTTTTTTTATTACTTATTGTCTAATGGTGTACTTATAATAATCATCTATTTTATTACCTAATTCATCTTCATATTCGACTAATACTTTAAAGGTTCCTTTAAAAGTAGTTATATCTTTTTCATAAGGTATATAACCAGTTAGTGTTATACCCTTAACATAATTAGAAGATACATCAATAAAATCAGGAATTAAATTAACTTTATTATCGAAGATACCAATACTTGGAAAGATATCTTTAGTAGGATAATCATGGATAATGATAGCTGAAATGTTGTTCATACTTTCAGTTGGCTCATCGATTATAAGACTATACATTATTTCTGATTCTACTATCTTATCAATATAAACATGAATGTCATAGGATACGGGTTTATTGAAATTTTTATTACTAGCTTGTTGTAATTTATCAATCATATTTTGATAAGTCTTTTTCTCTGTTGACAAGTTATTGTTTACTTGACATCCAGTAGCTAATAATAGTGTAAACATCATAATTAATACTTTCTTCATATAAACCCTCCCCGCTTTTTATTTGATAACAATATTAACTAACTTATCGGGTACAACAATTGTTTTAATAATATTGTATCCTTCAATATATTTTTGAATACTATCGTTAGTTAACGCTAATTTAGTCATTTCATCTTTACTTAAACCACGATCTACTATTAAACGAGAACGCACTTTACCATTAACTTGAATGACCATTTCATATTGATCTTCAATTATCTTATCTTCATCATATACTGGCCACTGTGAAGCATATATTGGTTTACCCAATTTATTTATATCATTTATTTCTTCAGTAATATGTGGTGCTATTGGATTCAATATGATAAGAAAAGTTCTTAGATCTGCTTTAGTAATATGGTCGTGTTCTTCAAAAGCATTTAATAAGATCATCGCTGCTGATACAGCTGTATTATATTTCATATTTTCAATATCATTTGAAATCTTTTTAATTGCTTTATGGATTAAACTTTCTAAGGTTGGAGTATAGTTATCGCCCTCAACTAATCTTTCTTGAATCTTCCATACTCGATCAAGGAAACGACTACATCCTTTTAAACCATTAGTACTCCATGCTACATCTTTTTCATAATCGCCAATAAACATTTCATATGTTCTTAAACTATCAGCACCATATTCATTGACAATATCATCGGGATTAATAACATTACCTCTCGATTTACTCATCTTTTCATTATTTTCACCTAAAATCATACCATGTGATGTTCTTTTTTCAAATGGTTCTTTAGTAGGTACTAAATTAATATCATAGAGAAAACGATGCCAGAAACGAGCATATAACAAGTGTCTAGTAGTATGTTCCATACCACCATTATACCAATCTACTTTACCCCAATAATTTAATGCTTCTTTCGATGCAAACTCATCTTTATTATGAGGATCCATATATCTTAACCAATACCAAGAAGATCCTGCCCATGTTGGCATAGTATCTGTTTCTCTCTTAGCTGGTTTACCACATTTAGGACATGTTGTATTAACAAATTCAGGAATATTAGCTAATGGACTTTCACCAGTATCAGTTGGTTCATAATTAGGTACATCAGGTAAAGTAATAGGTAAATCTTTATCAGGAACTGGTACCCATCCGCACTCTTCACAATAGATCATCGGAATTGGTTCGCCCCAGAATCTTTGTCTTGAGAAAACCCAATCTTGTAAGTGATAATTGATAGCTCTTTTACCTAAACCTTTTTCCTCTAGATAATCGATCATTTTAATAATAGATTCTTTTTTATTATTTATACCATTTAAAATACCAGAATTAATCATCTCGCCATCACCGATATAAGCTTCCTTGTTAATATCTCCACCTTTAATAACTTCAATGATTAAAATATTATATTTCTTAGCAAATTCATAATCTCTTTGATCATGACCAGGTACTCCCATAATGGCACCAGTACCATAATTAGTCATAACATAATCAGCTACCCAAACATCTATTTCTTCATTATTAATAGGATTGATAGCTTTAATACCTTCTAATTTAACCCCTGTTTTTTCTTTAGTTAATTCTAGTCTTTCTAATTCACTCTTTTTAGCTGCTTCTTTTTTATAAGTATTTATTTCATCAATATTAGTAATTTTATCTTTTAAAATATTTATAATATTATGTTCTGGAGCTACAACCATAAAAGTTACTCCATATAAAGTATCTGGTCTAGTAGTAAAGACTGTTAAGGTTTCGTTACTATCTTTTATCCTAAAGGTAACTTCAGCCCCTTCACTCTTACCTATCCAATTTATTTGCCCTAATTTAACACGATCAACATAATTAGTTTCATCTAATCCGGCTAATAATTTTTCAGCATAGCTAGTTATCTTTAACATCCATTGTTCTTTTTCTTTTTTAACTACTTGACTACCACAGCGTTCACATTTGCCACCTTCTACTTCTTCATTAGCAAGACCAATCTTACATTTATCACACCAATTAATAGTAGCTTTAGCTTTATACGCCAAACCGTGATTAAAGAATCTAATAAATTGCCACTGGGTCCACTTATAATATTCTGGATCAGTAGTAGCTAGTTCTCTATCCCAATCAAAAGATAGACCTAATTTTTGTAATTGGCCTTTAAATACTTTAATATTTTCGACAACTGCTTTTCTAGGATGAATTTTATGTTGAATAGCATAATTCTCAGCTGGCAATCCAAAAGCATCCCACCCCATTGGGAATAAAACATTATAGCCTTCTAATCGTCTTTTTCGAGCTAAAGAATCTAAAGCTGTATAACTTCTAGGATGCCCAATATGGAGACCTTGACCTGATGGATATGGGAATTCTATCAACACATAATATTTAGGTTTATCGATCCCAGTTATAGCTTTAAAACAATTATTATCTAACCAATGTTGTTGCCATTTTTGTTCTATCTCTTTAAAATTATACATTGTTAATCATTCCTTTTCTTCGGTAATATCGTCCTATTAAACTATAACCAAAAATAATTAATGGCATTAATAAGAAAAAACCTAATATTAATTTTAAATATAAATTATCAATGACTGTTACAACAGTAACTGTTAGGGCCATAATTAATGAATTAGTTATGGTTACTAAACGCAAAAACTTTTTAAAATTAATTTTATTTATATCTAATTTATATATTTTAATAATATATAATATTTCTTTAGGACAAGTTCTAATATTATATTCTTTAATATGTCTAACAATAAAGAAATAATATCCTAAATATATTATTATAAATACGGCTATAAAGTTAATGATAAATCCCATATTAACACCTCTTATTAAAAGAAAAACGTCCTAAACTAAAGGACGTTAATACGCGGTACCACCTTAATTCATAATAATGGCTATTATGCTCTTATTATCTTAACGCGATACCCTCGTCATATACTACTTTAGTTCATATATAATACTCCAAAGCTAGTTCACAAAATATTAATTTTAGTTTCCACCAATCACTAAATCGCTATGATTAATAATTTTTGTTACTTCTCTTTCTCGCAGTATTTATATTTAATATATCAATAGTATATTAAATTTGCTCGATATATTCAAGTAATTTCAAGAATAATTTAATGAAAAGAGGTTTTAATCCTTTACGTCTTAATTTGCGTATTTCGATTCTTTTCTTTTTAATAGTATAGTCTTCTCTAAATAAAATACTAGCTATATCTTCTTTTAATGATGTTTCAATTAATAAATCAGAGATAATACTATCTATTTCTTCATTAATATATCTTAAGGTATGAATTTCAATATCTTTACCCTTACAATTAATAGTTAATTGTCCAATAGTAGGTACATCATTTACTTCAATAACAAAATTAGGGCCATCGACATATGATTTAGCGTTAATCTTATCATCATTAAAGTAAACTATTACTTCATCAGCTTGTTTAGTATTTCTAAATTTAATCCGATAATTTCTTTTTTCAGGAATAATACCACTCTTACCTTCAATAGCTCTAATAATTAACGTATAATTACTTTCGCGATAATTATAATCAATTGATGTAATTAAATAATATCCTTGTTTATATAGGGTACTAATACCATCATCTTCATATAATTTATATAAATTTGATCGACCAGGAAATATATTTAATTCTAAATCTTTGGGTACTGATACATCATTATCACTAGCATTAATAGCTAAAGGAATAATCGATCCACCTTTAGCAAAGACTGGATAATCTTCATCTTTATAGAATGATACATAACGTTTATTACCTGGATATTTCTTACCCGTCTTAAAATCATACCAAATACCATCTGGTAAGAAGAAACGATGAACAACTCTATCCATAACTAAATCTTTCTTATCGATAATAGGAGCTATTAATAGTTCTGTTCCTAAATAATATTCATTTTTATAAAATGGATCATCATATACTTTTGGATATTTATAATATAATGGTTGAATTAAAGGAGTACCAACTCGGTAATATTGATATGCTTCAGCATATAGATAAGGAATTAAACGATGTCTTAAGTTCATATAATTCTTAACTACTTCTAAAGTTTTCATATCCCATAACCAAGGTTCTCTTTTATAATATTTACCTCTAGCACCATGAAAACGCATAATAGGACTAAAAACTCCTAATTGAACATAACGCATATATAGTTCACTATCTTCAATACCGCCATGAAAACCACCGATATCGTGACTCCACCATGATACCCCTATATTAGCAGCACTAGCATTAATATAAGGTAATAATTTTAAGATATCCCAACTTACTAAAGTATTACCAGAATATAAAATAGGATAACGATGAGCTGCTATAGTAGCATTTCTAGATAAAATAATACCTCTTTTATTTTCAGTTCTTTCCATATCCCAGAAATGATAATGGTTTAAGATCCATAATGGTAATAATGATTTTTTAATATCATCATAATCGATCCAGAATAAATCGACACCTAACATCTCTAAAGGATGAATCATTAATTTTAAATAGACATCTAAAAATTTAGGATTTAATGGGGTAAAAGGAATAGGTTTTCCTTCTTGATGTTCTAAATAACTAGTAGCTTTAGAAAACATATCTTCATGAGGGAAAATACCTTCTTTAGGATTAATATTTAAACCTACTCTAATCTTTTTACTATGTAGATAATTAATGGTTTCATAAGGAGTCGGAAATAATTGTTTATTCCATGTAAAACCCGTTACTAAATCTTTATACTCACCACTATTTCTAATATGCCAATCCTTATCTAATAAGATAACGGAAATAGGTAAATTATTATGAGCAAAAGTATCAACTAACATCTTAATATCTTCATCGCTATATTTAACATCTCTACTCCACCAGTTACCTAAAGCATATCTAGGTATTAATGGTGGTTTACCAGTTAAAGTAAAATAATCCATCAAACATAAACCAAAATCACGACGATACATAAAAACATAGACATCAGTAATCTTATCATTTTCTCTTGGTATTAATACTCCATCTTGTCCAATAATATAATTATCAGAATCATCGATAGAAGCAAAACCATCAGATGAATATAAGCCTTTTTTAAATTCGGCTTTTTTATCAACATTATCTAATGATATAAGAGAACCTAAATAATTTCTTATTTCAGGATGGCGGTAATACCATATACGATCAGTATTTAATAATGATATACGAAGGTTATTACCAGCAAATACAGCCCCACTATCGTAGGGCTTTTCTTTAGTATATTCTAACTTAAAATAACTAGTGGTGATTTCTAAGAAATGATCATCTTGACGTACATTCATATTAGGGACATCAAAATTTCTAAACAACGCTAACTGGGTAGGTCTATCTTCAAATATCCCTTTAGGGTTATATTCAAGGCGAATAAGTCTATCTGATAAGATAGTAATACGATATTTCTTACCTTGAAATATAGCTTTAGGTTTACTCTTAGCATTATTATAATCACCTAAGAATTGTTGACCTAAGTTGTACATAATATCACCCCTATTATTCTTTATATATCATAACATAAAAAATAATGATTAACAATTATTTATCATATTTCTTTCTAATATTATAAATCCTCCTTCTGATCTTTAAAATTAACAAAAATAGTTAACATAAAAAGAAAGATAATCAGATATAAAAAAGTCTTTAAATTAGATGAGAAGAATAATAAACCCACAATATAAATTAAAGTACTAGCTATATTAGTAACTATCTCATAGACCATTAAATAAGATGATGCATCATAGTTTTTACCTAACACATATAAATTTTTAGTAAAAGATGTTAGTTGCATTCTCGAAAATAATCCTTCAAGAATAGCTACTACCATCATCATTTTAGCGCTAATAGTATTTAATTTAATTAAGAAGACGATCCCTAATAAGAAAACTGATAGATGTAAGTAATCATTTTTAGTAGCACTCATTCGATGACTAAAAAAATAGATAAATAACGAAGATGCTATTCCAATAGCCATATTTAATTCACCTATATAACGATAAGTATTAGCAATATACCAAAAGATATAAAGGGGGAAAAGGGTAACAATAGCTAGACGAAATTGATCTAAGATAATAACTCCTATACTACTCTTAGGTATCAATTTAAAAGTTTCTAAAATACTTAATGAACGATATTCCTTTTTTTCATTAATAAAAAAGATTGGTATTAAACTAATTAAAACAATAGCACTAATAATAATGGTTAAACCTATTAAACCAAATTTTTCAATCGCTAAAGCTCCTAAAAAGGCACTAGGAATAATAGCTATTTGGGAAAAAATAATAATATTACCTACTTCATGAGCCATCCTTTGTTTAGCTAATACTTCAATAGCATAATAATGACGGCTAACCCAATAAGTTTGGGTAAAGATAGCAGCTACAATAGCTGTTATTAATAATAACCATAATGAACCATCAATAATCGATAACAAATAAAAATTTAAACCCAATGTTAGAGCACTAATAACTAATATCCATCTAAATTTAATCAGCCGCCCTAATTTAAATACAAAAGTAAAATTAACAAGAGTGATAGCATATTTTAATGCAAAATAGATAAAGATATATTTTAAACTATAATCTTTATTATATAAAACAATAGGTACATATATTTCAGCCATACCATATGCAAAAGAAGATAAAATAATAAATAGATTATATTTTTTTTCATTAGTATTAAATAATTTCATCTTAAGCTCCTTGGTCTATGCTATACTCAATATAAGGATGTGTTAATACGAATAATATATTTACTTATTCTAACGATAATAAACGCTATCATACATTTAACTATTACTTACAAAATAAATTTCAATCTAAGGTATTTAAAGTAAGTTTAAATGCTGGTTTTAGTTGTCCTAATATTGATGGTACTAAAGGTATAGGAGGATGTATCTATTGTTCTAAATTACATGGTGGAGAATATGCTGGAGATATAAATGATGACCTAATAACCCAATTTAATAAAGTTAGAGATGTAATAAATAAGAAGTGGCCTAATAGTAAATATATTGGATATTTTCAAGCTAATAGCAATACTTATGCTAGTATTGACATATTAAAACAAAAATATGAGCCCATATTAAAATTAGATAATGTTATTGGTTTAGCTATTGCTACTAGACCAGATACTATTAGTGAAGAAGTATTAGATTATCTAGAAGAATTAAATAAAAGAACTTTTTTAATAGTAGAATTAGGGTTACAGACTATTCATGATAGTACTGCTAAATTAATAAATAGATGCCATACTTTAGAATGTTTTACTGATATGGTTAATAAACTACGTAAAAGAAATATTCATGTAGTAGTTCATATTATTAATGGTCTACCTTATGAAACGAAAGATATGATGCTAGAAACAATAAAATATTTAGCTAGATTAGATATTCAAGGGATTAAAATTCATATGTTACATATTCTAAAAGATACTAAATTAGCAACCTTATATAAAAAAGAACCATTTCATGTATTAACCAAAGAAGAATATGTCGATATTGTATGTAATCAATTAGAATTATTACCTAAAGAAATAGTAATTCATCGTCTTACTGGTGATCCTAAACCAGATGATTTAATAGAACCACAATGGTTAATAAAAAAATTTGGAGTATTAAATGAAATAGATAAAGAATTGGTAAGAAGAAATAGCTATCAAGGAATAAAAAATAACTACTAAGTAGTTATTTTATTTTATAAAAAGGTCCATCTAACATCATACTAAACTTAATATTAGGATTATTAATTAAAAAATTATACATACTCTTATTAGAAGTATTAATTAATACTACTCTAATATTAACACCAAAAACATTAACCTTGTTTATCTCATCATCTAAACCATAATTATCTAAAATACTTATATATTTTTCAAGCTTACTATTTAACCCTGATTTTAAATCTTCATTTATAAATATTATCTCTCCTATATAATCATTTAAATAATTTTCATACATAGGATTAATATATGGATATATTCTTTTAACTATTAATTGATCATCTCTAAAATGTTGAAAAACATTAATAAAATTTTTAGTACTTAATTTATAATCATCAAATAATAGATAAAAATCATTAAAATCACTAGGTCTATCTAAAAAGAATAGCTCTCGATCTAAATAATTAAATACTTTATCACTTATTATTTTAGATACAGTATCATCAATAACAACATCTTTTTTTACATAAAAGATATTAATACTAACACCAATAATAAGGATAATAAGTAATGGTAATATACGATATCTATTAGTCATAAAGCACCTCGTTATTAATGTTTACCATATTTTATTTTTTAAACAAAAAAATAGAGTTCTCTTATAAGAACTCAATTCAGGGGAAGTTTTTTCTTTATCTAATATTTATTTTTACTTTATTCTATAGGCGTTTATTATTAAATATTATCTATTGTTTTTACTTGTTTTTGGTTTCGCAAGATGCAAAACCATATTTCAAATGAAAAATATAATTTTTACTTAATGTATCAGAATAAAAAAATATAAAAACACCATTTATTAGCTATCATTATGATTCATATCACTCTTGGAATCGAAATTTTGATTAATAAAAATAGAGCCGCCTTCTGAAATTGCAAATACATATTTACTATAATAAAAACCAAGTTCAATAAACATTCTTTGGGCTAAAAAAGTGATATTTAAACATTCTACCGCTAGGTCAAAAAGATTATGTGTTTCATTATTAAACGTAGCAGTAGGATACATTACTTTATCTCCTATCTTTTGTAATATTGTTGTTGAAATATTCTTGCTAGGATGCTCAATATCACCTCTAATATCATAAAACTTTTTCAATCCTTTAAGAATTTTATTGGAATTTTTATATTTCCCATTACACCATTTTGCTAATTCTTTATGATTTTTAACCCTTTCATTTATTAATAATTTTAGAATCTCCCACGCTTCTCTTGAAGATATAATTTGTAGTTTTATGATTTCATATATATTTTCAATATAATGTAGTGATGGGTTTTCTGACTGGTCTTGAACATACTTATTTACCATTTCAATACATTCATTTAAATATTTTTCACTTCTAACATATTTTGTTAAAATACTCATCTTATATTTTACAATCTTATCATTTATAGGTATAGGTATTTTTGTAAACATTCTTTTGTTGTCGTCAAGTTCTATGTTTTCATGAGAATACTTTATAATTAATTCTTGAAATGCTTTTGCAAATTCAGTATTACTTAAATCTAAAACTTTTTCTACTTTAAACATAAATACACCTACAGTTCATTTAATATTATTATATCATCGACAATCATATTTTTTATCCAATTGATAAATGAGGTAAAAAATAGGTAGAATATCGTTTTTCTTTTTTCGTACAATCAATAGTGTATTCCTATATTTTTACTACAAAATTTTAATATTATATCAAGTTCATATCTCATTTTATTTAACATTATAATATAATCATCTGGCCATTTTTCTAGCTGAGCTATGCTTAAGTATAGCTCAGTGAGATTAATAAAATTTTGTCCCCCATTTAAAATATATTTTGAAAATTCAGTACAATGATGACTGTTTCGCAGTTTTCCCACAAATAATTTCACATCTTCTGAAAATATATTTAGCTTTTCAACTTCTTTTTTCAGTCTTATGTAATCAACACCAAATTTGTTACCATCTCTAACTAACAATTCTAAAGCATCTCTAATTTGATCATATTTGATGGCAATATATTGTGAGAAGAAAAACAACAAGTAACTATCCTTAATCGTACTATCCATATCAAATATATACTCAAAATACACTTTAGCACTATAAATTTCCTCCACAATTAACATAAATATGAAGACAGTGTATTTATTATACTTGCTTTTTCTCACCATTTTATCAAATTTGGTGGTTTGTTGGTATATTTGGAAGAATCTTTTTCTTTTTCTAACGATAATCTTAGGTATATTAACATCATCTTTAAATACAACTTTTTCAAAAACTTTAAATAACATATGAATATTTTTAAAAATATCATTTGTAAAAAGAAACAAATCATCTTTTTGTGTACAAATTTTCTTAGGTTCAAAAAATATATATTCAGAATATAAGTTAGAACCAAACACAACATTGTTTCCAAAAAAATAACCACAATGATATACAATATCATTTTTGTTTTTTATACCAAAATTATTAGGAAATTTATTTGACAATGAATTCAAGATTGCGTTAATGGTTTTTCTTTTTGGGAGAAACTTCATATTGTTTCTTATTTTTTTAATAAAACTTAAAAAGTCTACTAATCTTGGTTGTTCATCACACATTTTTTTAAAGATATCAGGGGCTCCTGATTTTATATAGTTATAAATTTCATTTATAATTATTGCAAAATCTTTGAGCATTACAGTGTTTGCAAATTCCATAAATCTTAATATATTCTTATCATTTTTACACTTTTTATGGAGAGCGATAAGCGCATTAAAAAAACTAACATATCCAATAAAATTAAATGCTAGGTGATATGTACTAAGAACAGAAGGTTTAGGTTCATCTTGTTTAGTTATAGTTTTCACTTGTCCTATACTAATTACCTCACTTCAACATCCATTACTATTATTATAACATGATTTAAATGTTGGAAGTTAAGATATAATTAAGATGTAATAACGGTCCAAAAGTTTTGGTTCGCTCCTGCAATCTCTTGTGTTATAAGATGCAAAAAAAAATTGAATTCTCTTGCGAGAACTCAATTCAGGGGGTAGTTTTTTCATTATTTTATATTATCTAATATTCATTTTTACTTTATTTTGCAAGCACCTTATTGTTTAATTTTGTTTATTGCTATTAGCTATTTTTGATTTGTCGTGGGATAAAAGTGGGGCAAAAAATAGAGAATTGCAATTCTCTATTTTAGTTATCGTATACTTTATTAAAATAGTCTTTAATTTTTGCTGTTGTTATTTCAGAATCTTTAGTAGTACTATACCAAGGTTCTTCATCATGAGTTAAATCAATTAATCTTCCAGATTCTATTTGACCGTAGCTTTCTATAACAATATCAATTATTTTATTTAAACCATTACTAATTAATGAATCACATTCTGTAGCAGTAATTTGAGAGCGACCGTTGTCTTTATATTTTTGATATATTTCATTAACTACAGGTCCATACCCCCATGCTAATATTTTATTGTTAAAAGCTGGCTTCCCAAAAATATGTAACGATAGTCCCTGAATATAATATAATAGTTTTTGCAATTTAAGGGGAGTAATATATTCAGAATTAATGTTTGCTTCAATATCATATTTTTGAGATAACAAATCATATTGATTATTATATTTATTTATCAAACAAGAGGATACAATCTCTGCATCAATTGTTTGAATATCCAAATCTACAAAATCATTAAGGTTGTATTTTGCAATACAATGTCTTTTTAATCTTTGCAACTCGTTAACCTTTTTCATAAAATTTTGATATGATTCTTCTGGTAAATTTATATGGTTCTTTATCAATAAATTGCACATATTATCAGGGTCATCGCTTAATCTCATTACTGCATCCACAGATTCAGTTTGAATAGCACCATTTTCAAATCTATGAACAGTCACTTCGCCAACACCGATAGATGTGGCATACTCTTTTTGCGTCATACCGTATTTTTTTCTTATGTTTTTTATTTCTTGAGTAGTCAGCAGACCTTTTTGTTTTTTATAAGCATCATAAAGTCTAGAATCATTTTCAATCTCTAGTTCTCTATCAAATAATTCTTCTTCTGTTATTGGGTCAACTTTATAATATTCTTCAAATTCAATTAGAATACCTTTAACTTCCACAGTTTGCTTTCTTATTCTTAAATTTTCTCTATTTTCCATAAAAATCCCTCCTAATTTTCATCTTCATGGCATGATAGAATTTTAATTTGATTATCCTTTTCTTTAATTTTTACATAAAATATCACATTGGGTATTATTTCTTTTTTAAATATAAATAATTCTTCATTTGGATAATCTCTATCAACTATTGGTCCTTGAATTAAGTCGGCTATTTCTAATTTTGAAAGAAAATCTTCTATATCATATAAAGATAATCCATATTTTCTTCTTGAATTTCGATTTTTTACAGTTGGAACCATATCATATGATGCATCTTGCATCGCTTTTTTTGTTTTACTTAGTATTAAATTTGCGTCCAATATGCATCACCATTAATAGTATAACACCATTTAAAAAAATTATCAATTGATAATTTGCTTTTTATACATTATATGATAGTTTTTTTAAAATTACACCTTTTTTAATTGGAAAATTGAGGAGTAAATGAGGGATAAAATCACCTCGAAAGTTTTGGCCATCCCTTATCCTATAAAACAAAAAAATAGAGTTCTCTTGCGAGAACTCAATTCAGGGGGTTTTGGTTGAATGCACTCTCACAATTAAACCGTGAGAATGCGCGTGAACCAATCACGCTATAATAATCATAATATTTATAGTTTGAAAAGTCAACAAAGGAATAATTTTTTTTAAAATATTTGTCATATTTTTGACATTAATTTAGATGATCTAATTCGATAATTATATCTTTTAATAACAGATTATTGCTATCTTCTATATTACCTTGAGTTAATAATTCCATTGAATCATCTTTGGCTTGTAATAAGATTTTAAAATCTTTCTTTAAATCCGCTACTTTAAATGACATATCGCCACTTTGTTTAATACCAAATAGATCACCATGACCACGAAGATTAAAGTCAGCTTCACTAATATCAAAACCATCATTAGTTTCTTCCATAATTTTTAATCGTTCTTTTTCACTATCACTAATTAATATAGCGTATGATTGAAGATCACTGCGTCCTACTCGGCCTCTTAATTGATGAAGAGTTGCTAATCCAAAGTGATCAGCATCAAAGATAACAATCATAGTCGCATTAGGAGTATCTATTCCTACTTCAATAACAGTAGTACTAATTAATATATTCGTTTTATTAGTAGTAAATTGTTTCATTATTCGTTCTTTATCTTTAGCTAACATCTTACCATGTAGAATATCAATATTATATTGGCCTCCAAATGCTAATTCCATCTTTTCTTTTAATAAATTAACATTAGTTAGATCAACTTTTTCACTTTCTTCAATTAAAGGGGCAATAACATATATCTGATGACCTTGTTGTAATTCTTGCCACATTAATTCTAATACTTCTTTTAATTCTCTAGTGCTTTTTAAATAAGTAATTATTTCTTTTCGCCCACTAGGCATAGTTTTAATACTTGAAATATCCATATCACCATAGATAGTTAGAGCATAAGTTCTAGGGATTGGCGTAGCACTCATATATAAGACATCTGGCATATAACCTTTATTTTGCAAGTTTGCTCGTTGATTGACCCCAAAACGATGTTGTTCATCGGTAATAACTAGACCTAAGTTATGATACTTTAATTCTTCTTGAATTAAAGCATGAGTACCTATAACAATATCAATATCACCATTTTTAATATCTTCATAAATCTTTTGTTTTTGGCGGCGATCAATACTACTAGTTAATAGTGCTAGTTTAATATTAGTACCTTTAAATAATTCAATAATATTATGATAATGTTGGTTAGCTAGTATTTCTGTTGGAGCCATAAGAGCGGTTTGATAACCACTAATATAGTTAGCAAACATAGCTATAACAGCTACAATAGTTTTACCACTACCGACATCACCTTGTAATAGTCTATTCATACGAGGAGTTTCTCTTAAATCTCGTAATATTTCTTCAACGGCTTTCTTTTGATCAAAAGTTAATAAGAATGGTAAACCAGTAATAAAGCTTTCAACTCTAGACATATCTATATCACGTGATAATCCAGTACTTTCATTACGGCGTTTTATTTTTAAATAATTAATCTTTAACATAAATAAGAATAATTCTTCATATTTAAGCATTATTTGAGCTTGTTTTAATTCATTTATATTATTAGGATTATGAATTAATTTAATAGCTTCTTTTTTAGGTAATAGATTATATTTATGATAGATATAATCAGGTAATATATCTTTTATATCTTCCTTATAAGTATCTAATACTTTAATAACATAATTATTGAACATCTTATTACTTAGACCACTAGTAGTATGATAGATTGGTTCAATTTTAGTTTTATCTCCTAGTAGTTCAAATTTAATATCTGAGGCAATAATCGTATTCTTAATTCGATCTAATTTACCTATTACAACTATATGGCGACCTATTTTAAGATGGTTTCTTAAGAAAGCCCTATTATAAATAGATACATTAAATATTATATTGTTAGTATTAAATCTAAAAGTCATCTTGTTCATTTTACCTTTAAATCTAAAAATAGATGGTATACTTTCAACTATCCCTTCGACAACTACTCTATCTCCATCCATAGCTTTTTCTAAATTAGTTTTAGAAAATATCTCATAACGGAATGGATAATGGGTAATTAAATCTTCTGTATTATTTATACCTAATTTTTGAAGTAATATTGAAGTCTTATTACCTATGCCTTTAATACTTCTTAAATCGGTCATAGTACCACCTACTAACTATCTTTATTATATCATAAAATAATCTAATATTTCCTATATAAATAAAGGAAATATACATTAAATAAAGAAAAATATATCTAAAAACACTTGACAAATACCTATCTATCGATTAATATAAACAGCACCAATTCCCAATTAGGCGAATTGGTAGCTAGTATCACACTAGCCGACCCCTTTTTATTCTTGGAGATTATACTTTCGGGTATAATCTCTTTTTTTATTTTTTATGGTTGAATATGGTATAATTATAATTAATAATAATTAAAATTATAGCGAGGTGATATTGTGCCAGAAAATAACGAGACAGTTATTAAGATTACTGATTTAAAGAAGAATTATGGTGATTTTACAGCTGTTGAGCATATGAATATGGATGTTAAAAAGGGGGATTTCTTTGGGTTTATTGGACCTAATGGGGCTGGTAAATCTACTACTATTAATTGTATGCTAAACTTTATTTTTCCTACTGAGGGAAAAATAACTATTTTAGGTTTAGATTCAATTGAAGATAGTGTTGAAATTAAACAACAGATTGGGTTTGTACCTTCAGAAGTATTTTATTATGATACTTTAAAAGTAAAAGATATTTTAAATTATTCTAATTCTTTTTATGGGCCTGTTGATGAAAGATTAATGACTAAATATATTAAATTATTTGATATTCAATTAGATAAGCCTGTAGGTGAATTATCATCAGGTAATAAAAAGAAAGTAGCTATTGTTCAAAGTTTATTACATAAACCAAAGATTCTCATTTTAGATGAACCTAGTAATGGATTAGATCCTTTAATGCAAGCTAATTTATTTAAAGTATTAGAAGAATTAAGACAAGAAGGAACTACTATTTTTATGTCTTCTCATGTATTAGCTGAAGTTCAAAAACATTGTAATAAAGTAGCCTTTATTAAGGATGGTAATATTATTACTAATGGGGGTATTCATGATATTTTAGATAAAGATTTAAAGATGATAAAGATTACTACTGATAATGTTAATGACCTTAAGAAAGCTTTAAAAATGAAAGATGTTTCTAAAGTAGTAACTGATAAGAATACTATTAGTTTTATGTATAAGAATACTCCTAATGAATTATTAAAAATAATATCTAATTTTGATATTGAAGATATTACTATTCATACTCCAGAATTAGATGATTTATTTATGAGATATTATAAGGAGGAAAAGTAAGATGAATTTAGTTAAAAAAGAATTAAAAGATTCCTTTAAAAGTGTTCTTATATGGGTATCTACTATATCGCTATTAATTATTATGATTGTAACACTTCATCCAGTGGCTATTGAAAAGATGGATATGATGGGTGATATGTTAGATAAATTCCCTAAGGAAATGTTGCGCGCCCTTAATATTGATATTACAACTACTTTTAAAAATATTTTAAGTTATTTCTTCTATGAATCTCAATTTATTTTAGTGGCTGGATGTATATTTGCTGGTATATTGGGGGCCGGAATTATAGCTAAAGAAGAAAATGAAAAGACTATTCAATTTCTTTATTCTAAACCAATGTCAAGAAGTGATATTTTATTAGGAAAGATATCTGTTGTTTTAATATATTTGGCATTATTTAATATCTTATTATTTGGAGTTACGGCTATAGCAATGGATATTATTAGTGATCAAAGTATCGATTATCTATTATTATCAAATATTTTTGTTGGACAATTGATAATTCAAATAACTTTTGCTTTCCTTGGTATAGTAATAGCTACCTTATTAAAGAAACCTAAAGTAGCATCATCTATTATTGGGGGTATTATTATTACAACCTTTATCTTAGGAATAATATCTAAGATTGCTGATAAGGTTGCTAAATTAAGTTATATATCACCAATAAGTTATTTATCAAATGATAAATTTATGGATGTTGGACATTTGGAAATAAAATATTTTATTATTTTAACCATTATTATTGTTACCTCGGGGGTAGTAGCCATGATAAAATATAAGAAGAAAGATTTTAATATATAAAAAGATGCCATTA